>NZ_JBEPTK010000019.1 GCF_040549485.1 Constrictibacter sp. MBR-5 | reverse complement strand
AGCCACAAGACCCCTGTCGTCGCGGCAGTGATCGAAGCGGCCGGCGCGAAGCTGCTGTTCCTTCCGCCCTACAGCCCCGACTTCAATCCGATCGAACTGGCCTTCTCCAAGCTCAAAGCACACCTGCGCAGGGCAGCAGAGCGCACGATCCACGGTCTCTGGAGCACCATCGGCCGCATCGTAGACCTGTACTCACCCGCCGAGTGCGCGAACTACTTCGCCAAAGCAGGATACGATGCAGATTGATCGGAAACCGCTCTAGCCGATGATCGCGTCGCTCGAATCCGCCGTCCGGGTGATCAGGACCCGGTCGACGCGGCGGCCGTCCATATCGACGACCTCGATGCGGACGCCCGGCAGGTCGATGCCGTCGCCCATGTCCGGGATGCGGCCGAGACGGAACAGGACCAGCCCGGCCACCGTGTGGTAGCTGCCGTCGCTGTCGAGGGGCGGCAGATCGAGGCGGTCCCGGAGTTCGTCGATCGGGGTGCGGCCGTCGACCAGCCAGGATCCGTCGGCGCGCCGGACGATCCCAGGTTCCGCTTCGTCGCCCGTTTCCGGAAATTCTCCGGCGATGGCTTCCATGACGTCGGTCAGGGTCACGACACCTTCGACCGAACCGAACTCGTCCACCACGACGGCGAAGTGGCTCCGGTCCTGGCGGAAGACGTCGAGCAGCCGCAGCACATTGAGATTGTCGTGGACGACCAGTGCCGGCTTCGCACAGGCGCGCAGGTCGAGCGGCAGGTCGTTGAGACGCTGGGTCAGCAGATCGTTCGTGTCGGCGATACCGACGATCTCGTCGAGGCCGCCGGCGCACACCGGGAACCGCGTGAACGGCATGTCGCGCACTTGTGCCAGCAGCGACTCGGCCGGCGCGGCGGCGTCCAGCCAGCAGACGTCCCGCCGCGGCGTCATCACCGCCCGAACCGAGCGGTCCGCCAGCCGCAGCACCCCGTCGATCATCTCCTTTTCCTGAGGCGCGAAGACGCCGGCCGTCGTGCCCTCGGCGATCATCGATCGGATCTCGTCCTCGGAGACGGTGCTGTCCCGGGCGCCGCGCAGGCCGAGAATCAGCAGCAGCCTGTCGGTGGAGACCTTCAGCAGCCACACGGCCGGCGTCGCGATCCGCGACAGGATCCGCATCGAGCGCGCCATGGCCGCGGCGACCGCTTCCGGGTGACGCAGAGCGATCCGCTTCGGAACGAGTTCGCCGACGACCAGGGACAGGTAGGTAATCGCGACGACGACGAGGGCCAGTCCGATCGCCTCGCCGTTGGGTGCCACCCCGGGCAGGGTGTCGAGCCACGCGCCGAAGGGCTCGGCCAGCGCGGCACCGCCGAACGCGCCGGCGAATATGCCGACGAGCGTGATGCCGATCTGCACGGTCGCCAGGAACTCGCCCGGATCCGCGATGACCTTCAGCGCGGCCCGCGCGCCGCGGCTGCCCCCGTCGGCGAGTGCCTTCAGCCGCGCCTTGCGCGACGAGACCAGGGCGAGTTCCGACATCGCCAGCAGTCCGTTGAGGACCATCAGCAGCAGGATGACGAGACTGTCGATCAGCATTGCTGTCCTTCGCCCGGCGGCGGCTCCGACACCGCAGGCATGGTAAATGACCGGACGGCTGTCGCCCGTCGGTCGAAGCGTCGGCTGCCTACTCGGCGGCGAGCGCCGGCTGCGGCGGCCGGTGCGGACGCGCCACCTCGCGAACGATCCTGGCCTGCCGCTCGAGTTCGGCCTCGGACATGCCGGGATAGCAGGGCAGCACGACGAGATGGTCGAGCGCATCCTTGGCCGTGTCGGGCTCGAGTTCCGGTCGCTCGGGCGGCGCCGACACGGTCTTCGACCGCGGCAGGTTCGCACCGTCGAATCCGGCGCTGCGCAGCGCCCGGATCAGGCGCATGGGATCGTCCGTCAGGATCGGGAAGACCCAGTAATTGTGGATCCGGTTGGCGGAGGCCGGCAGGACGACGGAATCGCCGAGCTTGCGCCGCAGCGAATCGCCCATCCGGGCGAAGCCGTCGAGGCTGCCCTCGCGCCATCGAATCAGCCGCCGCTCGAGCACCGCCAGCATCGCCGCCGGCATGCGCTTGCGGATCTTGCGGCTGGAGCCGAGGCTGGCGACGTTGCGCACGGCATCGCTCACCGGGTCCTCATAATCCTTGCCCATCATGTGGCAGAGACGGAACAGCAGCCCGAACACCGGAGGCAGCAGGACGATCTTCAGCCCCATGAACTTCAGGACGCGCTTGGCATAGGCGCCCGAGGGCTGGACCGGATAGGTATCCTGGATGGCGCGCATCCTCGACCGGAGTGCGGCGTCGCGCACGCGCAGGATCGCACCGCCGAGGGCGGTCGCCGTCTTCAGCGGGCCGAAGCTGAACATCGCGATGTCCGATTCGGGATGGCCCTTGTAGGCCTTGCCGTCGAACGCCTGGGCGCAGTCCTCGAAGACGACCAGCCCCTTGCGATGGGCGAGGTCGATGACCGCGTCGAGTTCGAGCCGCGTCCCGAACAGGTGGGCGATCACGATCGCCTTCGTGTTCGGCCCGATCGCCCGCTCGATCAGGTCGAGCCGCGGCGCCATCTTCTCGATGTCGAGGTCGACCGGCACCGGCACGAGGGCCTGCTTCTCGACGATGCGGATCATGCCCTTGATGTTGAGGGCCGAGAACAGGATCTCGCTGCCCGGCGGGAAGGCCAGTGCCTGGAGCGCCAGATCGAATCCGCTGCGCACCGAGAAGCAGGTCAGCGCCTCGCCCTCGGGCGACCAGCGCGCCTCGACGCGCTGCGCCACGGTGTCGCGGTCCGGTTTGCGCAGGCTGCTCCAGAGACCGAAAGCCAAGTCTCCCCAGCCGACCTTCAGCTGTACGCGCGGCCACATGATGTTCGATATCTCGACGTAACGGGCACGGATCATTATTAGGAAGGAATTGTCTTCGCCGCCACAGCGTTATGGCAGTCCGGCGTCGGGTTTCGGTCGCCGCGAACCTTTCGGTTACACATATGGCCACGAATCAGGATGCCGCGACCAACAGCCCGCTGAACTGGCTGCGCAAGCGCCGGCGGCGCTATGTGAAGCGCTTCGGGAAGCGGGCGATACGCTCGCTCTTCGGCTATCTGGGCAGGCAGTCCCTGGTCGGCGACGCGCCGGTCCTCGACAAGAGCCTGTTCCCGGAGCTGCGGCCGCTCGAGGAGAACTGGCAGGTCATCCGCGCCGAACTCGACAAGGTGCTGGAGGCGCGCGACGCGCTGCCGCCCTTCCAGATGGTGTCGCGCGACCAGAAGCGGATCGCCCAGGGCGACCGCTGGAAGACCTTCATCCTCTACGGCTTCCGCTATCGTGCGCCGAAGAACTGCGCCCAGTGCCCCGAGACGGCGAAGCTGCTGGACGCCATCCCGGGGCTGGAGACGGCGTTCTTCTCGATCCTCTCGCCGGGCTACCACATCCCCGCGCATCGCGGCATCACCAAGGGTCTGGTGCGCGGCCATCTCGGCCTGAAGGTGCCGAAGGACCGCGCCAACTGCACGATGCGGGTCGACCAGACCAGCAACATGTGGGCCGAGGGCGAATTGCTGATCTTCGACGACACCTACGATCACGAGGTGTGGAACAACACCGACGAGGAACGGGTCGTCCTGCTGTTCGACATCGTCCGCCCGATGCGCTTCGGCGGCCGCATCCTGAACAAGGCGTTCCTCAAGGGCATCCGCTGGACGTCCTACTATAAGGACGCGCGCAAGCAGGTGGACACCTGGGAGGATCGGTTCGAGGCCGCGGTGATGCGCGCTGATGCCCTGCACATCGAGGCCGAGAACAAGGGCGCCAGGCGGGACTGAGCGCGTTCAGGTCCTGCGCCGGAACAGGTCGCGCGAGGCGAGCAGTGCGCCGCCCGTGACGAGGATGCAGGCGGCGAGTACGGCGGGCGTCGCCGCGCCCAGCCCGACGGCGATCAGCAGCAGGGTGGAGAGCAGCGGCGCCGCATAGGCGGCCGCACCGAGGGCGCGGATGTCGCCGTGCTTCGTGCCGTAGTCCCAGAAGAAGAAGGCCGAGCCGACCGGCCCCAGGCCGAGCGCCGCGACCGCCAGCCACTCCCCCGCACCGTCCGGCCAGACGGTCGTCTCGAACACCAGATGCGCGCCGAGCGCCAGCAGGGCCGTGAGGCCGCAGAACCCGCCGACCGCATCCGTCGGCACGGCCGCATAGCGCCGGTTGGCGACGGAGTAGGTCGACCAGACCAGGGCGGAGCACACCGCCGCCGCGTAGCCCAGCGCATGGTCGCCCTCGAAGGCGACCGCGCCGCGGCCGGCGATGAGCAGGACCGCCCCGGTCAGGCCCATGCCGACACCGGCCAGGTGCCACCAGCGCAGGCGCTCGCCCGGCAGCAGGCCGGAGAACAGCACGATCAGCAGCGGCCAGGTGTAGTTGATCAGGTTCGCCTCGACCGGCGGCGCGGAGCGGAGCGACAGGAAGTAGAAGAAGTGGAAGCCGAACAGGCCGGCCACGCTGAGCGCCCAGGCGCCTGCCGGCTGGCGCAGGTGGGCGCGCACGTCCTCGCCGCGGACCAGCCATTTCGCTAGGCAGAGGCAGGCCGAGAGGCCGAACGCCATGGCGACCAGCTGGAACGGCGGCACGCCGCCCGACGCCGCGGTGAACAGTGCCAGGGTCGCCCAGAGCGCCACCGCGACGAAACCCAGCAGGGTCGCGCGCAGCCGCCGGCGCAGATCCTCATCAGGCGTCAGCGCGAGGTCCCCGCACGGCGCTCGGACGACAGGCGGATCATGCGCAGCGTCTCCTCCCACAGGCCGTAGTCGGGAAGTTCGTCGGGATGGACCCAGCGGCAGTCGGCGGCGTCGTCGCCGGCGACCGGGTCGCCGGACACCCACTCGGCCGCGAAGTCGATCAGGGTGTAGTGCGAACGGATGCGGCCTTCGTCGTCCGGGCGGATCGCGTCGACCACGGCAAGGAAGCCGGTGATCTCGATTTCCAGCCCGGTCTCTTCGCGCACCTCGCGCCGTCCGGCCGCCTCGACCGTCTCGCCCACCTCCTGGGCGCCGCCGGGAATGCTCCATTCGCCGCGGCGCGGGGCCTTGCCCCGCTGGATCAGCAGGACGCGGTCGCCGCGCCAGACGACGACGCCGACCCCGACGATCGGACGGGCCGGATAGGTGCGGACGTCGGGCGCGGCATCGGCGGCGACCGATGCGGCCTGGGTCGGGACGGGATCTGTCAACGCATGAGGCCCGGAGTTCGGCAGCGAGGCGGCGTGCCGGACAATAGCAGGCCGGAGCGCGGCGGACACCTCACGACATATATTGCCCGCCGTTGATCGCCAGCGTGGCGCCGGTACAGAACATGGCGTCGTCGGCGATCAGGAAGAGCACGGCGTGCGCGATCTCGCGCGGGTCGCCGAAGCGGCCGACCGGGATCCGGCTGCGAATGACCTCGCGCACCTTCTCCGGCACCGCCTGCACCATCTCGGTGTCGACATAGCCGGGGCAGATGGCGTTGACGGTGATGCCCTTCGGCGCGCTCTCCAGGGCGAGCGCCTTGGTGAAGCCCAACATGCCGGCCTTGGCGGCGGCATAGTTGCACTGCCCGACCTGCCCGGCCTGGCCGTTGATCGAGCCGATGTTCACGATCCGGCCGAAGCCGCGCTCGCGCATGCCGGGGATGACCGTGCGGCACATGTTGTAGCAGGAGGTGAGGTTCGTCTCGATGACGTCGTGCCATGCCTCCTTGGGCATGCGGTGCAGGACGACGTCGCGGGTGATGCCGGCATTGTTGATGAGGATGTCGACGGGGCCGTATTTGTCGGCGATGCGCAGGACGCTCTCGTCGCAGGCGTCGTAGTCGGCGACGTTCCACGATTCCACGGGAATGCCGGTTTCGTCGCGAAAGCGCTCGGCGCCCTCGACGTTGCGATGATAATTGGCGACGACTTTGTAGCCGGCCTTGTGCAGGCCCTTCGAGACTTCGGCACCGATGCCGCGGGTGCCTCCGGTGATCACTGCGACGCGTGTCATCGTCTCCTCCCGTATTTTATTATTGCCAGTCTCGGTCGAACCGGACCGACTGTCACTGTGCTTCGATCCGGGCGCGCCGATCCGACAATCCCGCCGGGGCTCAGAGTCTGGTATCGTCATGAACGAATGAAGCGGCGCGGCGGGTTCGGTCCCCCGCCGGCAGAAGACCGCGCCATCTCAATGCTGCCGCAACGACGCCGCAGTGCCGTCGCGGCCGACGCCGATGATCCTCGTGCGCGGCCGGGCCTTCCCCGGCTCACAGGGCGCGTCCCGAAGGACGTAGCGGAACGCGCGCGCTTGCGCTACGCAGGGGCCATCTTTCGCGAGGTTGAAAATGAATTCCGAAGAGTTCTACCGCATCAAGCGCCTGCCCCCGTACATCATCGCCGAAGTGAATGCGATGCGGGCCGAGGCGCGAGCTAGCGGGCGGGACATCATCGACCTCGGCATGGGCAACCCGGACCTGCCGCCGCCGCAGCACGTGCTGGAGAAGCTGTGCGAAGTGGCGATGAAGCCCGACGCGCACGGCTATTCCGCCTCGAAGGGCATTCCCGGCCTGCGCAAGGCCCAGGCCGCCTACTACGCCCGGCGCTTCAACGTCGAACTCGATCCCGAGCACGAGGTCGTGGTGACCCTCGGCTCGAAGGAGGGTCTCGCCAATCTCGCCCAGGCGATCACGGCGCCGGGCGACGTCATCCTGGCGCCGAACCCGGGCTATCCAATCCACTCCTTCGGCTTCATCATCGCCGGCGGCAGCGTCCGCTCGGTGCCGACGACACCCGACGAGCGCTATTGGGAGGCGCTCGACCGCGCCGTCAAGTTCATGGTGCCGAAGCCGTCGGCGCTGGTCGTCTGCTACCCGTCCAACCCGACGGCCGAGGTGGTCGACCTCGCCTTCCACGAGCGCCTCGTCGCCTGGGCGAAGGAGCACGGGGTCTGGCTGCTGTCCGACCTCACCTATTCCGAGCTCTACTACGACGGGCAGCCGACGCCGTCGCTGCTCCAGGTGCCGGGCGCCAAGGACCTCGCGGTGGAGTTCACCTCGATGTCGAAGACCTACTCGATGGCCGGCTGGCGCATCGGCTTCGCGGTCGGCAACAAGCGCCTGATCAGCGCGCTGACGCGGGTGAAGAGCTATCTCGACTACGGCGCCTTCACGCCGGTCCAGGCGGCGGCCGTGGCCGCACTGAACGGCCCGCAGGACATCGTCGAGAAGAACCGCCAGCTCTACCGGTCGCGGCGCGACGTGCTGGTCGAGAGCTTCGGCCGGGCCGGCTGGGACATCCCGCCGCCGCGCGCCTCGATGTTCGCCTGGGCGCCGCTGCCCCCGGCCCTCGCCCACATGGGCTCGCTGGAGTTCTCCAAGCAGCTGCTGACCCACGCGGGGGTCGCCGTGGCACCCGGCATCGGCTACGGCGAGGACGGCGAGGGCTATGTCCGGATCGCGATGGTCGAGAACGAGCACCGCATCCGCCAGGCCGCCCGCAACATCCGCCGCTACTTCCAGTCGATGGGCGTCAACGCCGCGTCGGCGAAACAGGCGGGGTAGGAAGCCGCGAAGCCGCGCTGTCGGAAAGACCGGCAGCGCGGCGGCGCTTCTAACGTTCCACGCACATGGCGATGCCCATGCCGCCACCGATGCACAACGTGGCGAGGCCGCGCTTGGCATCGCGGCGGGCCATCTCGTGCAGCAGGGTGATGAGGATGCGCGTGCCGGAGGCGCCGATCGGGTGGCCCATGGCGATGGCGCCGCCGTTGACGTTCACCTTGGCCGGATCCCAGCGCAGGTCCTTGCCGACCGCCAGGGCCTGGGCGGCGAAGGCCTCGTTCGCCTCGATCAGGTCGAGGTCGTCGATGGTCCAGCCGGCCTTTTCCAGGGCGCGCCGCGTCGCCGGGATCGGGCCGCTGCCCATGACCGCCGGGTCCACGCCGGCCTGCGCCCAGGAGACGATGCGGGCGAGCGGTTCGGCGCCGCGACGCTCGGCCTCGGCGGCACTCATGAGGACGACCGCCGCGGCACCGTCGTTGATACCCGAGGCGTTGCCGGCCGTGACCGAACCGTCCTTGGTGAAAGCGGGGCGCAGCTTGGCCAGCGCCTCGATCGTGGTGCCGTGGCGCGGATGCTCGTCGGTGTCGACGACGACGTCGCCCTTGCGGGTCTTGATGGTGACCGGGACGATCTCGTCCTTGAAGCGGCCGGCCTTCTGCGCCGCCTCGGCCTTCTGCTGCGAGGCGGCCGCGAAGGCGTCCTGCTCCTCGCGCGTGATCTGCCACTTCTCGGCGACGTTCTCGGCCGTGTTGCCCATGTGATAGCCGTTGAAGGCGTCCCACAGGCCGTCGCGGATCATCGTGTCGACCAGACTGGCATCGCCCATCTTGTGGCCGGCGCGCAGATAGGTGCAGTGCGGCGCCTGGGTCATGCTCTCCTGCCCGCCGGCGACGACGATGGCGCTGTCACCGGTCAGGATGGCCTGGGCGGCGAGCGCCACCGACTTCACGCCCGACCCGCAGACATGGTTGATCGTATAGCCGGGGACGCTGTCGGGCACCCCGGCCCGGATGGCCGCCTGGCGTGCCGGGTTCTGCCCCTGCCCCGCCGTCAGCACTTGTCCCATCACGACCTCGGAGACCTCGCCCGCGTCCACCTTGGCGCGGCGCAGGGCCTCGCCGATGGCGACGGTGCCGAGCTGGTCGGCGGTCATCTGCGCGAACGCGCCGTTGAAGGATCCGACCGCCGTGCGCGCGGCGCCGGTGATCACGATTTCGCTGCCCATGGGCTTCTCCTCGTCCGCGCCGTCACGTGGGTGAGATCGGATGGGGCGGACCAATCGAGCCGGACGAACCGGCGATCAGCCCTTATAGGCGCACCGCGCCGGCCGAACAATTGAAGGCTCGGGCGGCATCGTGCAGCCAGTCGGCGATCCGCGCGGTCACGGCCGGCGCGGCATCGCCGACGATCATGCCGATATGGCCGCCCCGGGTCTCGATCCGCTCGGCGCCCGCCACGGCATCGGCCAGGGCGGCGGCCGAGGGCGGCGGCACGATGCGGTCGCGCATCGGCACGATGGCGAGGAACGGCCGGCGCCACGCCGCCGGGTCGACGCGCCGGCCGGCGACGTGCCATTCGCCGCGGCCCGGCTCGTTGCGGGCGTACCACCCGCCCAGGCAGGCGCGCGCCACGGCGCCGGCGAGCGGCACACCGTCGTTGACCCAGTCCTCGACCGCGACGAACAAAGCGGCCTGGGGCGAGTCCGGCGGCAGCGCGCCGAAGCGCAGGAACTTGTCGATCACCTGGAACGGATCCTGGCTGTGGAACAGCCACTGGATCGCGTCCACGGGGAGTTCGCCGACCGCCGCGATCAGCGGCTCCAGCATCGCCAGCGACAGTTCGGCGCGCCGGCCCTCGTCCGGCCCGACGGCGTGGAAGTCCCAGGGCGAGGCGACGACGGCCAGCGCCGGCACCTCGTCCTGGCGGCGCAGAGCCAGGGATGTCGCCAGCAGGCCGCCCATGCAGTAGCCGAGCACGACCACCGGCGACCCGGCGACCCGCTGCGCGGCGTCGAGCGCACCGTCCAGCCGGCCGGCAATGTAGTCGCCGAGCGTGAAGCCGCGCTCCGCCTCACCCGGCGCGCCCCAGTCGACGACGAAGGGGCGCACGCCCCGGCTCACCAGCCGCGCAAGGAAGCTGCGTTCGGGCATGAGGTCGAGAATGTACCAGCGGTTGATCAGCGACGGGACGACCAGGAGCGGGATGCCGTCCGGCGGGCCGAGGTCGAGGAGCCGTGTCGAGCCCTCCGCCCACACGACGTCCGCGGGCGACTGCCGGGTCCCGCCCGGATGGGCGCGATAGCGTTCGACGGCGGACAGCAGGCGGGCCGAGCGCCCGGCGATCTCGGCCGCTACGGCGGCGGCGAGTTCGTCAGGCGGGACCGCGGCGAGATCGCGCGCCAGCGCCGCGCCCTCGTCGCGCAAGCTGCCCTTCCAGATCGGCGATCCGCTCCTCGCAAGCGGCAAGGCGGCGAGCGAACTCGTCCAGCCCACCATCGCGGTCGCCAGATGCAGCGGAAGCGGGCGCGGGCCCTGCCGGCCCGTGTTCGGCACCGGAGCCCGATCCGGAACCGCGTCCCGATGGGGATCGCGTGTCGACATGTCGATTGCGTGCGGTCTCGCCCAACTGCCCCGGCGCCGTCAGGCCCATGAGACTGCGCAGATACAGCGCCGCGGCATCCATGACCGACGGATCCGGCACGACCCCCGAAACCTGCCGCTGCCAGAGATCGACATAGCGGCGTGCGATGAGCGCCGGGTCCGGCTCGTCCGTCATGTGTCGATTATAGGGACTGCGCGGGCGGCCGGCCAGTGCGAGCCTCGACACCGCTCGGCATCGCAGTGCAGCGAGCGGGATACCGACCGTTCAGGCGCTTTCTGCCTGTGGCGGAGGCGCCCTGCCCAAACCATCGGCGGGCGCGACAAGCACACTCTTCGCAACCGGCTTTCGCGCCTGCTATGCTGCGCGTGCGGCCACACCCGACGGCGAGAGGCCATGCCAGAGAGCAAGACGGACGACAAGGTCGTCATCAAGAAGTACGCGAACCGCCGCCTCTACGACACGCGGAGCAGCGCCTACGTCACGCTCGACGACCTGCGCCAAATGGTCCAGGACGGCGTGGACTTCGTCGTCTACGACGCGAAGACCAAGGAAGACCTGACCCGCGCCGTCCTCACCCAGATCATCGTCGAGGAAGAGGGCAAGGGGCAGAGCCTGCTGCCCGAGAATTTCCTGCGCCAGATCATCACCTGCTACGGCGACAACATGCGGTGGATGCTGCCGCAATATCTCGATTCGACGATGTCCTGGTTCCAGCAGAATCAGGAGGCGATGCGCAAGCAGGTCGAGACTTCGTTCGGACGCGCCAACCCGCTGACCGCCATCGAGGAGGTGAGCCGGCACAACATGGCGGCGATCGAACAGGCGATGCGCATCTTCAACCCGTTCGTGCCACCCACGTCCCGCCCCGGTGGATCGCCGGACGACGCGCCGGCATCGACCGAACCGGCGCCCACGCCCGAGACCAGGGACTCCATCGACCAACTGCGCCGCGATCTGGCCACGCTGCAGAAGCAGATGAACGACCTGTACGGCCGCAAGGAATAGACCGCCGCGCGCGGTCACGCCTTGGTCAGAACGGCGTTCAAGAGCGCCAGGACGGCCAGAAGAGCCATGCCGGCGAATACCCCCGGCCACCCGCCCGCGGCATGGAGCGCGAGCCACGGTGCCGCGACCAGCGCCGCCGCCAGCAGGGCCAGCAGGATCCAGACGGCGCCGCTCCAGCGTCCGAGCCGGGCGATCGTCGGATCGAGACGCACCGCCGCGTTCGCCGCCAGCGGCAGGCGCCCGTCCAGCACGAAGTCGGCCATGTCGCTCCAGTTCTCGACGGTGAGCCCAGCGCTGTGCGAGCCGGGGACGAAGCGCACGTTCGTCACCATGGCACGCGGCGTGCGCAGGTCGGGGCCGTCCTCCCCGGCCGGCCCGAGCCGGTCTTCGCCCAGCAGGAAGCCGTTGTGGCCGGCGCCGCCCAGGTCCGTCTGGAGGCGGAGCTTGCCCAGGCCGTTCGGAAACACCGCGACCACCCAGTCCGCCGACGCGACATAGTTGAGGACGCGGCCGACGCCGCCACGCGCACCCACCGCCGCGCGCTCTATCTCCGCATGGCCCAGCGCCGCGTGGCTCGGCCAGTCGTATGCGTCCGCGACGACGCTGCCGGCGAAGACGACCCGCTCGAACCGGAGGTCCGGGCACAGCTGGAGTGCACGCGCGAGGAGATAGGTCCCGTTGCTGTGCCCGATATAGGCGAAGGTCGCCGCGGGATAGAGCGAGGCCGCCGTCACATACTGGTCGAGCAGCCATTCCACCTTGTCGTGGCGCACCCAGGGCAGAAGGAACGGCCCCATCGGGAAATAGCCGTAGGTCGACGTCACGGCACGACAGCGGATGCCGCGCTCGCGCGCCCTTCCCTTGACGTAGCGGGCGAGCCGGCGCGTCCAGAACCCGCGGTCGCGGATGCCGTGCACGACGAAGAGCACCAGCCCCGTCTCGCGGTCGATCGTCCCTGGCACCGATGCGTCGTGATCGTCGGCGCTCTCGTCGAAGATGTCGAAGATGTCCGCCCGCTTGAGCGAGCGCGCCAGCAGCGCCGTGCGCGGCGCCGCCAGCGCGAGGCGGAAGATCGCGGTCCCCTCCGGCCCGCTGGCGCCGCGATCCAGGTCGACGATGCCGCGGTGGGTGGCACGCGGAACCTCGAGATAGATGAAGTCCGTCCCGGTTGCGAAATCGACATTGTCGGTCGGCGCGACATAGTCGTCGTCGGTGCCGAGGAGCTGCACGGTCAGCGGCATGCGGTCCGCCAGCCGGAGCCACTGCAGCCGCGCCCGGGTCAGGAACGGGGCGCCCCGCCGAAGGCCCATGATGAACAAGTGCAGGCCGAACAGATGCCGCAGCAGGTGTCCCAGGGCTGCGCCGCAGGTCCATTGCAGGCGCACCAGGGGATCGAGCGCCGACGAGACGCGCCACCCGCGGCTCATGGCGGCGAGCAGCACGATACGCTCGGTTCGGGCGGTCCAATGGTCGGACGGCGCCGGATCGCCGCGCCGCTCCATCGCCGCCGCGACGGCCTTGCGCGCGAGCA
This sequence comes from Constrictibacter sp. MBR-5, assembly GCF_040549485.1. Classification (NCBI taxonomy): domain Bacteria; kingdom Pseudomonadati; phylum Pseudomonadota; class Alphaproteobacteria; order Rhodospirillales; family Allostellaceae; genus Constrictibacter; species Constrictibacter sp. MBR-5. The sequence continues at coordinate 69,119 of NZ_JBEPTK010000019.1, read as the reverse complement.
CGGCGCCGGCGCTGTGTCCGACGAAGACGATGGCGGCATAGCCGGTACCGACACGCTGCGCCCGCTCGCGGTCCAGACGGTCGACCTCGTCGGCGATCCCGTCTGCGATGGCATCCGGGTCGGCGCAGGAGAAGGGCCCCAGCGGCAGGCGGGGCGCGAAGATGTCGGTGCCCGGCTCCGTCTCGCGGACGATCTCCGCGACCCGCTGCAGCGTCGCCGGCGTCTGGCCGAACGCATGCAGCAGGACGGCCAGCCGTGCCGCCCCGTCGGCATGAAATCCGGCGGCGCGAAAGACGCCGCCCTCAGGACCGATGATCATCCCGCCCCCACGGATTCGCCGTTCCACCCGCCTGCTGCGGAAGCGACGAGCCTACGGCGGAACCGGGGCGCCGGGCCAGCCCGACGAAACGACAGCGTCGGGTCGGGCCAGCACGACCGTCGGCGGCGGCTGCGTCAGGCCGCGCCGCCGGCGCGGGCGTTCGCCTCCCAACCGATCATCGCCGCCTTGCGCGGCTTGCCCCAGGCATAGTCGCGCAGATAGCCGTTCGACAGGATCGCCCGGTGGCACGGGATGATCCAGCTGATCGGGTTGGCCCCGACGGCCGCCCCGACGGCGCGAGCGGCCCGCGGATCGCCGATCGCGGCGGCGATGCCGCCATACGTCACCAACGCTCCCGGCGGGATGCGCAGCAACGCGTCCCAGACCCGGATCTGGAAGTTCGTGCCGCAGAGATGGAGCGGCAGGGGCGAGCCGCGGCGCAGGGCGGTGTCGAACACCCGCGCCGCGAGGATGGCGGTGCCGGCCTCGTCCTCGACGAAAGTGGCACTGGGCCAGCGTGCGGTCATGTCCGCGAACGCGGCCGCCCTGCCCTCTCCGCCGCCCTCCGTCTGCGCGAAGGCGATGCCGCAGACGCCACGGTCGGTCGCCATCAGCAGGCAGTCGCCGAACGGACTGGGCTGCCAGCCCCAGCGGATCGTCAGGCCCGCCCCGCGCAGCTTGAACGCTCCCGGCGTCACCGCCTCGTGGGTGACGAACAGGTCGTGCAGCCGGCCCGGCCCCGACAGGCCCACGTCGAGCGCCGCGCCCAGCACACTGTCGGCCTCGGCCAGTCGCGCCTTCGCATAGTCCAGGGTCAGGTACTGGAGGAACTTCTTCGGACTGATCCCCACCCAGCGCGTGAACACGCGCTGGAAGTGGAACGGGCTCATCCCGGCGGCGCGCGCCATCGCCTCGAGCGTCGGCTGATCGGCCTGCCGCTCGGCGATGAGGTCGAGGGCCGCGGCGATGCGGTCGTAGAGGCGATCGTCCTGGACGTGGACATCCGCTTCGGGGGCCGCAGCGATGATCTGGTTCATGTCCGCCTCCTCAGTCCCGCCAGAACGGCTTGCCGGTTTCGTGAGACACGTCGGTGCGCGAGAGGCCGACATCCTTCAGCATCCGCTCGTCGAGGCCCGCGAGAAGCCGGCGCTGTCGCGCACGCTCGCTCCAGAGGAACAGCACGTCGAGGAGGCCGCGCGGGCGGCGCGCCGGCAGAAGGATCACGCCGGCGGGCCGGCTGCGGTGATGGGCGTAGCTCATGGCGTCACTCCCGATTGCCATGAGCGAAACCTAGTCTCCAGCACCGACCGCAACGACCCGATCCTTGCGAAACCGCGGGGTGCAGCGCTCCCTCAGATATCGGCCCGTCCCTCGGCGGCCAGCGCCGCCCGGAACACGGGCAGGTCGACGTTGCCACCCGAAAGGACGAGCCCGACGCGCTTGCCCGCCATGCGCGACCGCTCCTTCGTCAGCGCGGCGAGCGGTGCCGCGCCGGCGCCCTCGGCGACATTGTGCGTATCCATGAAATAGTGCCGCATGGCGGCGCGGATCTCGTCGTCGCGAACCTGGACGATGCGGTCGGCGCCGCCGCAGATGATCTCGACCGCGTCCGGCACCGGCACGCGGCAGGCGATGCCGTCGGCCATCGTGTCGGCACGGTTGCTCGACACGGGGCGCTTGGCGTCGAACGAGTGGGCGTATGCCGGTGCGCCCTCCGAGACGACGCCGACGACCTCGGTCGCGAGGCCGAGCACGTCGCGGGCAGCGATGACGCCGCAGATTCCGGAACCCAGGCCGATCGGTACGTAGACCGCGTCGAGCGCCGGAGCCTGGCCGAAGAACTCCAGCGCGTAGGTCGCCACGCCGGCCACGAGGTGGGGATCGAACGACGGCACCATGGTCAGCCCATCGCGCGCCGCGAGCCCCCGGGCATGCTCCAGCGCCTCCTGGAAGTCGGCACCATGGACGACGAGTTCGGCGCCGAGCGCGCGCATCGCGGCGTTCTTCTCGACGCTGTTGCCCTCGGGCACGACGATCACGGCGCGGACGCCGTTCGTGCGCGCCGCAAAGGCGACGGACTGGCCGTGATTGCCGCGGGTGGCCGAGACGACGCCCGGCCCGTCCGCCAGTCTCTCCCGCATCGCGTCGAAGTAGACGAGGCCGCCGCGCACCTTGAAGGCACCGAGGCGGGTGTGGTTCTCGTGCTTGACCCAGACCTCGCAGCCGCAGCGCAGCGCCAGCAACGGCCAATCGTGCGCCGGGGTCGGCGGAACGAAGCGTCCGACGACGGCGTGGGCACGGTCGAGATCGTCACGGGTGAGCTTCAACATAGGACAACTACCTGTTTCAATCGCGGCCGCACGCGGGCAATCGAGGACGGCATGGATCTGGGCTCGGCATTCTACGAGATCGCGGCGCTGCTGGCGCTGGCGTCCGTGGCGGGGCTGGCCGCCGTGCTGCTGCGCCAGCCGCTGATCGTCGCCTTCATCATCGTGGGACTGCTGGCTGGTCCGAACCTTCTGGGAATCACCCGCTCGGTCGAACACGTCGATCTGCTGGCCGATATCGGCATCGCGCTGCTGCTCTTCCTGGTCGGGCTGAAGCTCGACCTCGACCTCGTGCGGACGCTCGGCAGCGTGGCGCTCGCTACGGGGTTGGGACAGGTCGCCTTCACCTCGATCGTCGGCTTCGTCATCTGCCTGGCACTCGGGCTGGACATGATCGAGGCCGCCTACGTGTCGGTGGCACTGACCTTCTCCAGCACGATCATCATCGTCAAGCTTCTGTCGGACAAGCGCGAGATCGACGCGCTGCACGGCCGGATCGCCCTGGGCTTCCTGATCGTGCAGGACATCGCAGTGGTCGTCGCGATGATGGCGCTGTCGGCCATCGGCGTCGGTGCGGCAGCCGAAGGCTCCGGCATCGCGGTGCTGCAGACGCTGGGCAGCGCCGCCGCGGCCATCCTCGGGATCGCCCTGTTCATGCGGTTCGCGGCGCAGCCGCTGCTGGGGATGCTGGCGCGGGTGCCGGAGCTTCTGACGACCTTCGCCATCGCCTGGGCGGTGCTGCTGGCCGCCCTCGGCGACTGGAGCGGCATCGGCATGGAGCTGGGCGGGCTGCTGGGCGGCGTCTCGCTCGCCTCGACCACCTACCGCGAAGCGGTCGCCTCGCGGCTGTCGAGCCTGCGCGATTTCCTGCTGCTGTTCTTCTTCATCGGCCTCGGCACGCACCTGGACCTGTCGATCCTCGGCGCGCAGATCGAAGCCTCGATCGTGCTGTCGCTGTTCGTGCTGATCGGCAACCCGCTGATCGTGCTCGCGATCATGGGCTGGCTGGGCTACCGCAAGCGCACCGGATTTCTCGCCGGCCTGACGGTGGCGCAGATCAGCGAGTTCTCGCTGATCTTCATGGCCATGGGGGTCAGCCTCGGCCATGTCGGGCCGGAGATGATGGCGCTCGTGACCTTGGTCGGCCTCGTGACGATCGGCTTGTCGACCTACATGATCGTCTACTCGCAGCCGCTGTACGCGATGCTCGAACCGGTGCTCTGGCCGTTCGAACGGCGGATCGCTCACCGGGAGAGCGCCGACGACAGCCCCGACGAAGGGCGGCCGCACGACGTGATCCTGTTCGGCCTCGGTCGCTACGGCCTGCGGATCGCGCGCGGCCTGCGCGACGCGAACATCACGGTGCTGGGGGTCGACTTCAATCCGGAGGCCGTCCAGGCCGCCGCGGCGGAAGGCTTTCCGGCGATATACGGCGATGCCGCGGACCCGGAATTCCCGACGACGCTGCCGCTCGGACGGGCCAGCTGGATCGTGACGGGAATGCCCCCGCACTATGCGGGCCCGACGCATCTCGACGCGCGGACGGCGCTGGTACGGGCGCTGCGCGACTGCGGCTATCGCGGCCGCATCGCAGTCACTTCCGACAGGGCGGACCTCACCGAACGCCTGGAGCGCGAGGGCGCAGATCTGGTGCTGAACCCGCTCTCCGATGCCGCCGATCGCGCCGTCGAGCGGATCGCGGCGGCGATGGCGAACCGGAACGCGTGAGGGCGCGGATCAGATGTCTATCGTGCCCTGCAGATAGGGCGCGACCCGTCCGACCAACTCAACCCGATCCCCCAGGAGGCGGCAGCGCAGGGATCCGCCCCGGCGGGAGATCTGGCGCGCGGTGAGTTCGTTCCGGCCGAGCCGCGCCGCCCAGAACGGTGTGAGGACGCAGTGTGCGGAGCCGGTAACGGGATCCTCCGGCACGCCCTTGCGCGGCGCGAAGAAGCGGGAGACGAAGTCGACGTCGTCGCCGGGTGCGGTGACCATCACCGCCCAGCGGTCGAGGGCCGCCATGCGGCCGAAGTCGGGCGCCAGGTCGCGCACCTCGGCCTGTGTCGGGAAGACCGCGACGAAATGGTCGCGCGTCGTCAGCACCTCGGCGGGTGTCGCACCCAGCGCCTCCAGCAGGCCCGGCGCATCGTCGCACGGCTTCGCCGGGTTGGCCGGGAGATCCATGGCGAGGCTGTCGCCGTCGCGCTTCACGGTCAGGATGCCGCTGCGCGTATGGAAGCGCACGACCGAGCGCTCTGGTGCGAGGCGATTGAAGATCACCCAAGCCGAGCCGAGCGTCGCGTGGCCGCAGAGATCGACCTCGACACCCGGCGTAAACCAGCGCAGGTCGTAGTCGTCGCCGCGCGGCACGAAGAAGGCCGTCTCGGAGAGGTTGTTCTCTGCCGCGATCGCCTGCATCACGGCGTCGGGCAGCCAGGTTTCCAGCGGGCAAACGGCGGCAGGATTGCCGCCGAACACCCGGTCGGCAAAGGCATCGACCTGATAGATCGGAATAGACATCGCTCGCTCCCAGGAACCCGCCGCGTGCGGGCAGCCGTCAGGATGCACCGTTGAGCATGTATGGCGCCAGAGTGTGGACGTGGTTGAGCGGGCCGTGGCCCTTGCCGAAGCCGGGGGCCGACAGGATGGCCTCATGCACGTAGGCCCGGGCACGACGCACCGCAGCCTCGAGGTCGAGACCCTGGGCCAGTCCGGTCGCGATCGCCGACGCCAGCGAACAGCCCGTCCCGTGGGTGTGCGCGGTATCGATCCGCGGCGACGTCATCTCGATGAGGCCGTCGGCCGTCGCCAGGATGTCCGTCACATCGTCGCCGTCGAGATGCCCGCCCTTCAACAGGACCGTCTCGACGCCCAGCGTCACGAGCATGGCCGCGGCGTGCCGCATCTGGTCGAGATCGCCGATGTTCAACCCGCTCAGCGCTTCCGCTTCCGGGATGTTCGGCGTGATGATGCGCGCGATGATCGGCAGACGCCGCTTCAACGTCACGGATGCGTTGGGATCGAGCAGTGCCGCACCGCCCTTCGCGACCATCACCGGATCGAGGACCAGCGGCACGCCCGGCGCCTCGGCCACCAGGACATCGGCAACGGCATCGATCACCGCGGCGTCGTGCAGCATGCCGAGCTTTACCGCATCCGCGCCGATGTCGCGCAGGACCAGCCGGATCTGTTCCGCGATGAAGTCGGGCGGCACCGGATGGACGCCGAACACGCCCTGCGTGTTCTGCGCGGTCAGGGCCGTGATCGCGGTCATCGCATAACCGCCGAGGGCGGTCACCGTCTTGATGTCGGCCTGGATGCCGGCGCCTCCGCCGGAATCGGATCCGGCGATGATGAGGACTCGTCCTTGCAGCTTAATGGTCCGCTCCCTGCCCTGATTGTGACCGCGCGTTCAGGTCGCAGCGCGCTGAATGGCGTCGGCAACGTCGTTGACCACCGCCGTCACGAGAACCTCGTCCTCGCCCTCGGCCATGACGCGGATCAGCGGCTCGGTGCCGGACTTCCGGATCAGCAGCCGGCCGCCGCTGGCGAGCCTGGCTTCGGCGTCCGCCATGACGTGACGTACTTCCGCCTGATCGAGCGGCGACATGCCGTGGATGCGCACGTTCCGCAGGATCTGCGGCAGCGGCTCGAAGACGCGCAGCACCTCGCTCGCCGGGCGGTTCGCCTGAACGAGGCAGGACAGGATCTGCAGGGCGGCCGTCAGGCCGTCGCCCGTCGTCGCATAGTCGCTGAGCACCACATGGCCAGACTGTTCGCCGCCGACGTTCCAGCCGATCTCGCGCATGCGCTCGACGACGTAGCGGTCGCCGACCTTGGTCCGCTCCAGGCGCAGGCCGAGCGACCGCAGGTGGCGCTCCAGGCCGAGGTTCGACATCACTGTCGCGACGATGCCGTCGCCGCGCAGGCGGCCGTCGGCGCGCCAGCTCGCGGCGATCAGGCCCATGACTTGGTCGCCGTCGATCTTGCGGCCCTTCTCGTCGACCATCTGGATGCGATCCGCATCCCCATCGAGCGCGATGCCGACGTCCGCGCAGTTGGCGAGAACGGCCTCGGCCAGCGTCTCCGGGTGCGTGGCCCCGCAGCGCTCGTTGATGTTGGTGCCGTTCGGCTGCACGCCGATCGTGACGACTTCGGCACCGAGTTCCCACAGGACGTTTGGCGCAACCTTGTAGGCGGCGCCGTGGGCGCAGTCGACGACGATCTTGAGGCCGTCGAGCCGCATGCCGCGCGGGAAGCTCGACTTCACGAACTCGACATACCGCCCTCCCGCGTCGTCCATGCGGCGCGCCCGGCCGAGCTGGGAGGGGGCAGCCCGCGACTCGACCACCCTTTCGAGGTTGCCCTCGATCTCTCGCTCGACCTCGTCAGAGAGCTTAAAGCCGTCCGCGCCGAACAGCTTGATGCCGTTGTCCTCGAACGGATTGTGCGAGGCCGAAATCACGACGCCCAGGTCGGCGCGCAGCGAGCGGGTGAGCATCGCGACGGCAGGCGTCGGAATCGGGCCTACCAGCACCACATCCATGCCCATTCCGACGAACCCGGCGGTCATGGCGGGCTCAAGCAGATAACCTGACAGCCGAGTATCCTTGCCGATCACCACGGTCTGATGATGACCGTTGCGAAAGTGCAGCGCCGTCGCCATCGCGACGCGCAGGGCGGTATCGGCCGTCATCGGCTCGAGATTCGCCTTGCCGCGGATGCCGTCGGTGCCGAAAAGTTCGCGGGACATGCGCCGAATATGCTCCCTGTTGTAAACCTGGGTAAACTACCAGTTCGGGCCAGACCAACCAGCCTAGTCGTCTACCCTGAACCGAAGATGAAGACCGCTCCACACCGCGAGGGCACGAGCGGTCTCCGGCACATCATGTACACGCAGAATATCCGCGCCGCATGTGATGCCGCGCAACCCCGCGGCAATCGACGCGCCCGTGCGCTCCGCCGCCACCGCCCCGCCGCCGAGGCGCCCGAGAAATCCCTTGCGCGAGACGCCCAGCAGAACGGCGCAGCCAAGGCCCTGCAGCATGGGCAGCGCATCCAGCAAAGCCAGATTGTGGTCGAGGGTCTTGCCGAAACCGATCCCCGGATCGACCGCGATCCGGTCCCGGCCGATGCCGGCGGCGGTACAGGCGTCGATGCGGCGGGCGAGACGGTCGTAGACCTCTGTCGGGGCATGAATGTAGCGGGGTGACGCCTGCATGGTGCGCGGCTCGCCCTGCATGTGCATCAGCACCACCGCGACACCGCTCTCGGCGACGGCGGCGATACTGTCGGGATCATGTTCCAACGCACTGACATCGTTGACGATATCGGCGCCGGCGGCGATGGCGGCGCGCATGACGGGCGCGTGACGGGTGTCGATCGACACGCGCGCCCCGCCCGCCGCGGCGAGCGCACGCACCACCGGCACCACCCGCCGCAACTCCTCCTCGACCGGAACAGGTTCGGCCCCCGGCCGCGTCGACTCGCCGCCCACGTCGAGAATGTCCGCACCGCCGTCGCGCAGCGAGAGGCCGTGCGCCACGGCCGCCTCGGTCGCGAAATGCCTCCCGCCGTCGGAAAAGCTGTCCGGCGTGACGTTGACGATGCCCATCAGCCGAGGCTGGCGCAGGTCGAGCCCGGCGAAGGCGGGCCGCTCGGAGACGCGAAACGCGGCGGGAAGCAGGTCGCGCGCCCGACTACACATCTGCGTGATCGGCATCGGAACCGGCGCCGCGCCGACGCCCGGAGGCGGATGGAGGCGACACAGCGTGAAGGCGGAGCGTCCTCCGGGAAGCGGAAGCGCGACTCCGGCTTCGATCAGATCCGCAGCGGCGCGTCCCGACACGAGGCCGTCGGGCTGCGGCAGCCAGCCCTGCTCCAAAAGGCGAAAACCCCGCGCGAGCGCGGGGTCGTCGGTCCTGTCCATGGTCGCCCTCACCCGCCGGGCTGCGGCTCCGGTGCCAGGCCCGGCGGCTCTCCGCCGCCCCGGCCGGTGGTCGGGATCGAGCTGCGCGGCGGCGTCTCCGACCGGGTATATTCCTCCGGATCCGGGCGCTGGATCGGCTCGCCGCGGATGATCTTGTCGATATCGTCGCGCGACAGCGTCTCATACTCCAGCAGCGCCTTCGCGAGACGATGCAGTTCGTCCATGTGCTCCGAAAGGATGCGGCGCGCCTCGTTCTCGCCTTCTTCGACGAGCTTCCGCGTCTCCTCGTCGATCAGCGCAGCGGTGTGATCGGAAACGTTCTTGCGCTGAGCCACCGAGTGGCCGAGGAACACCTCCTCCTCGTTGTCGGCGTAGCGCAGACGACCGAGCTTGTCGCTGAAGCCGAACTCAGTGACCATCCGGCGGGCATAGTGCGTCGCGACCTTGATGTCCTGCGATGCGCCCGTCGTGATGTTCTCCTTGCCGAAGATCAGCTCCTCGGCGACGCGTCCGCCGAAAGCGCTGGCGATGAGGGCCTTCAGCTCCGTGAAGGACTGACTGAGACGGTCGCGCTCGGGCAGGAACATGGCGAGGCCGAGGGCGCGGCCGCGCGGGATGATGGTCACCTTGTGGAGCGGCTCGTGGCCCTTCACGTAGAGCATGACCAGGGCATGGCCGCCCTCGTGATAGGCCGTCAGCCGCTTCTCGTCGTCGCTCATGACCATGGAGCGACGCTCGGCGCCCATCATCACCTTGTCCTTCGCGTCCTCCATCTCGCGCATCGTGACGACGCGCTTGTTGCGGCGAGCGGCGAGGAGTGCGGCCTCGTTGATCAGGTTCGCGAGGTCGGCGCCGGAGAAGCCGGGCGTACCGCGGGCGATGACCCGTGCGTTCACGTCGGGCGCCAGCGGCACCTTGCGCATATGCACCTTCAGGATCTTCTCGCGGCCGACGATGTCGGGGTTCGGCACGACGACCTGACGGTCGAAGCGGCCGGGCCGCAGCAGCGCCGGGTCGAGGACGTCGGGGCGGTTGGTCGCGGCGATGAGGATGACGCCCTCGTTCGCCTCGAAGCCGTCCATCTCGACGAGCAGCTGGTTGAGGGTCTGCTCGCGCTCGTCGTTGCCGCCGCCGAGGCCCGCACCGCGGTGGCGGCCGACAGCGTCGATCTCGTCGATGAAGATGATGCAGGGGGCGTTCTTCTTGCCCTGCTCGAACATGTCGCGCACGCGGCTGGCGCCGACGCCCACGAACATCTCGACGAAGTCCGAGCCCGAGATCGTGAAGAAGGGCACGTTCGCCTCACCGGCGATGGCACGCGCCAGCAGCGTCTTGCCGGTGCCGGGCGGGCCGACCAGCAGCACGCCCTTCGGGATCCGGCCGCCGAGCCGCTGGAACTTCTGCGGGTCGCGGAGATATTCGACGATCTCCTCGAGTTCGGTCTTGGCCTCGTCGATGCCCGCCACGTCGTCGAAGGTGACGCGGCCGGTGCGCTCGGTCAGCAGGCGTGCCCGCGACTTGCCGAAGCCCATGGCGCGACCGCCGCCCGACTGCATCTGGCGCATGAAGAAGATCCAGACGCCGATGAGGAGCAGCATCGGGAACCAGGAGATCAGGATGCCGAACAGCGAGGGGACGTTGTCGTCCGACGGCGCGGCGGTGATGCGGACGCCGCTGTTCGTCAGCCGCTCGATGACCGGTGCGTTGTCGGGCGCGTAGGTCGAGAAGACCTTGCCGTCCGAATAGTGGCCCGTGATCTGGTTGCCCTGGATCTTGACGTCGGAAACACGGCCCGAGTCCACCTGGCTGAGGAAATCGGAGAAGGCGACGTCCGCTTGCGGACCCCGGCCCGAAGACCCCTGAAACAGGTTGAACAGCGCGATCAGCAACAGGCCGATGATGATCCAGAGCGCCAGGTTCTTGCCGAAATTGTTCAACCTAGTCCCCTATGCAGACGGGTCGCGGCCCAAGCAGGCGAAAGGCGACCCAATTCGATCGGCATCGTGAAATCCAAGATAATGCCGGCCGTGCCTCAAACAAGCGCGAAACCCGGCCCCATCAGCGGCCTCCTCGGCCGGAAGGTGGCCGACAGCGATGGAATCGCTGCGGGATCAACGCTCTCATCGGCACGCAGCGGCTCGGCCGCCGCGACGATCCCCCGCACGTCGCGCAGAACGGGCAGTCCGGCGCGCACGCTCGCCGGCAACAGGGAACGCCGGCGGTCCCGCCGCGCGGCGCCGAACGGCCCCACCGTCAGGCCCTCGCCCGAGCCGGCCGGCACAGCGATGTCGAAGCGTCCGTCCCAGTGCAGACGCTCACCCGCGGCCACCGTCAGCGTCGGCGCCACCTCCGGCTCGCGGCAGACGAGAAATGCGCCGCGTACCGCCCGCACCAGACATCCGCCCAGCGTATGCTGGCGGAAGCCGGCGTCGCGCATGCGATGGTCGAAGCGCTCGACGCGCTCGTCGCGCGGCGGCCAGTCGCCACCGCCCAGCGCGCCGGTCACCGCCGCCAGCAGCCGCAACCGCGCATCCGCCGGCGCTGCGCTGAACAGTGCGGCATCGACCAAGGCGTAGCCTTCGGGTCGCAGCGTCACCGCCGCAGCGATCAGGCCGGCCAGCGCGCCCTCGGCCGCTTGGCGCGCCCGCCCGAGCCGGCGCGCCGATGCGGCGAGCGCCGGTCCGGCCGGCGCGTGCGGCGCAGCGGCCTGCAGCAGGTCCCGGGCGCCCGTGCGCGCGAATGCGGGGTTTCGGTTCGACGGGTCGTCGAGCCAGGGAATGCCCGAGGTTTCCAGGGTGGCGCGGAGTCGCGCGCGGGTCGCCGTCAGCAGCGGGCGAACGACCCTGACCCGCCGGCGCTCGCGGATGGCCGACATGCCCGCCAGCCCGAACGGCCCGCTGCCATGCCCCAGGCGGAGCAGCAGCGTCTCGGCCTGATCGTCCGCGTGGTGCGCCACCAGCAGATGCAGAATGCCGGCAGCCGCGCAGGCGTCTTCCAGAAGACGGTAGCGTGCGGCGCGCGCCGCCGCCTGAATGCCCGCGGCGGGCTTCGCCCCCTCCCAGCGGAGCACATGCTGCGCCACGCCTTCTCGGGCGAGGATTCTGCCGGCGTCCGCCGCTTCCGCCGCGGCGCCCTCGCGCAGCCCGTGGTCGACCGTCAGGGCGAGCACGCTGCCGTCGCATGCGCGGCACCAGCGATCGGCCAGGACGGCCAGGGCGATGCTGTCCGATCCGCCCGATACGGCCACCGCCAGCCGCGGCTCGGCTTCGAACGGACCGAGCGCCGCCATCCAGGCGCCGAACTCCGCGTCGCCGACAGGTGTCGCGCTGCCCGACTCCACGTCAGCCACGGCTGCTGAACGACGATCAGCCGCAGGCGAGCTGGCTGCGCTCCTGCTCGGCACGCTGGCGGATGCGGCTGTCGGCGTTCCCATGGTCGCGGAGCAGCTTGTCGAGCGCCACGCAGGCCTCCTGCTTCTTCTGCAGCGCGGAGAGGGACAGGCCGAGCTTCAGCAGATTGTCCGGCGCCTTGCTGCCGCTCGGCGCCTTCTGATAGCTCTCCAGGAACATGCTGGCCGCCTCGGGATACTCGCGGCGCACATAGTAGGTCTCCGCCAGCCAATAGCGCGCATTGTCGGCGAGCTGGCCGTCCGGATGCTTCTGGATGAACTGCTTGAACGCGGATTCCGCCTCGGCATAGCGCGTCTGGGACATGAGCTGCTGGGCGAAGGCGTACTGGTCCATCGCCGAGCCGCTCGGCAGCGTGACGTTCGCCTGCGGACGCTGCTCCGTCGCGGGGGAACGCGTTCCGGCCGACAACGTCGTGTCGGCGGACCGCTCGCCGCCGCCTGCCGCGGACGCCGCGGGCGGCGTCGCACCACCGGCAGCCGGCGCACCCGCCCCGCCGCCCTCGCGCAGCGCGCGTTCGATGCTGGTGAGGCGGAAGTCCACGTCGGCGACGAGCTTGTCCAGGCGATCCTGCAGCCGCCGGACGTTGTAGGTCATGTCCTCGACCTTGCCGGTCACCGAGCGCAGCTCGCTCTCCATGGCATTCAGGCGGACCTCCACCCGCTCCCGGTACGGGTCGACGCCGGCGACGGGGTCGCTTCCCCGCGGATCGTAACGCTGCGCATCGGCGATCGACGGAGCGGCGAGCACGAGACCGGCCAGCAGGACCGGGTGAAATCGGCGAAGGGTCATGGGCTTTTCATGCTCTCTGTCGCGAGGACGGCCCGACGGCCGCGATCGTTGGCAGTCTAGCAGAGATGGGTTGCAGGCCGATTGCTCGGCAAGGGGCGGCGCCCGAAGCGATCAATGGAAGCGGGCGGCCGAGAAGGGCGTCGGGTCGACGCGCGGCGGCCGGCCGCCGACCAGATCCGCCACGATGCCGCCTGTGATGGCGGAGCCGGTGAGGCCGAGATGGCCGTGGCCGAAGGCGTAGATCACGTTCGACGAACCCGGGGCGCGCCCGATCACTGGCAGCGAGTCGGGCGTCGACGGACGATGCCCCATCCAGCGGCTGGTGGTCTCGGTCGAGAGGGTCGCGAAGGCGCGGCGGGCGTGCTCGACCAGCTTGTCCGCCCTGCCCCAGTTGGGCGCGGCGTCGAGGCCGGCAAACTCGACGGTCCCGGCGAGGCGCAGGCCCATGTTCATCGTCGTCGCCATGAAGCGCCGCTCGATGAAGCTGACCGGCCGGCGGGTCGGGACCGGCTGGTGGCCAACGACCATGTGGTAGCCACGCTCACTCTCCAGCGGCACCTTGTCGCCGATCTGCGCCGCCAGCCGGTGCGACCAGGCGCCGGCCGCGACCACCACCGCGTCGGCCGGCCGCAGACCGGCATCGGTCCGGAGACCGGTGACCCCGTCGGGGCAGCTCTCGAATCCGAGCACGCGCTCGGCACGGATCTCGCCGCCTTCGCGCCGCAGCACCTCGGCATAGGCCTGCACCAGCCCGCCCGGATCGAGCGTATGGCCGCCCTCGGGCAGGAAGACGCCGTGGCGGAAGATCGGCGCCAGGGCCGGCTCCATCTGCCGCAGCTCGTGCGCATCGAGTTCCTGCACCTCGACGCCGTGCTCGCGCATCAGCGCGCGGTTGCCGGCGTCACCCGCGAAGCCCTCGTCCGTCTCGTAGACGTAGAGCCCGCCGTTCTGCTGGATCAGGCCGGTCGCCCCCGCGAGCGCCGCCAGTTCGCGGTGCGCATCGATCGCGGGCGCATGCAGCGAGCGCAGCGCCTTCACCTGCCCGAGCACCCGGTCGCGCCGGCCGGCCGCCACGAACTGCAGGAGCCAGGGTGCGACGCGCGGCAGGTAGCCCATGCGGATGGCGAGCGGCCCGAGCGGGTCCATCAGCCATCCTGGAACCTTCTTCAGGATGCCGGGGCCGGACATCGGGATGCAGGACTGGCTGCTGATGGCGCCGGCATTGCCGAACGAGGTCTGCGTGCCCGGCGCCTCGGGGTCGTAGACGGTCACGTCGTGGCCGTCGCGGCGGAGTTGGAGGGCGCAGCAGATTCCCACCACGCCCGCACCGATCACCGCAACCCGCTTCGCCATGTGCCGCCCCCTCGCCGATGCAGCGGACAGCTTAATAGGCGCGCGCGCGGAGGAAAGCCTATTCCCGTCCGTCCGGGTTCAGCGCCGGTCGCGCGGGTCGGGCACGCCTTCGCGCCGGGCAAGCTCCGCCCAGACGTCGGCGGGGTCGATATCGCGGTCCGCCCACAGCACGAGGAGGTGATAGACGAGGTCGGCGCTCTCCGAGACGAGGCGCTCGCGGTCGCCACGCATGGCCTCGATCACCGTCTCGACAGCCTCCTCGCCCACCTTCTGGGCGATCTTCGCGGTGCCGGCGGCGAAGAGCTTGGCCGTGCGCGACGACGCCGGGTCGGCGCCCCGGCGGGTGCGGATCACCGCGCTGAGGCGCTCCAGGACGGCACTGTCGGCCACTGCTGTCGGCTTCGGCGCGACGGGATCAGACATGGGCGCGCTCCTCGCGCACGGCGATGCCGGCCTGGCGCAGGTGCGCCTTCGCCTCGCCGATCGAATATTCGCCGAAATGGAAGATGGACGCCGCGAGCACGGCGGCGGCGTGCCCCTCACGGACTCCGTCGACCAGATGGTCGAGGTTGCCGACGCCGCCGGACGCGATCACCGGGACCCGGACCGCATCGGAGACGGCCCGCGTCAGCGCGTTGTCGAAGCCCTGGCGCGTGCCGTCACGATCCATCGCGGTCAGCAGGATCTCGCCGGCGCCGAGTTCGACCATGCGCTGCGCCCAGGCCACCGTCTCCAGGCCGGTCTCGCGCCGACCGCCGTGGGTGAAGACCTCCCAGCGACCGGGACCCACCTGCTTGGCGTCGATGGCGACGACGATGCACTGGCTGCCGAACTTCTCCGCACCCTCGCGTACGAACTCCGGCCGGGTGACCGCCGCGGTGTTGATCGACACCTTGTCGGCCCCGGCGAGCAGCAGCTTGCGGATGTCCTCGACGGTGCGCACGCCGCCGCCGACGGTCAGCGGCATGAAGCACTGCTCGGCGGTGCCGCGCACCACGTCATAGAGCGTGTCGCGGTTCTCGTGGCTGGCGGTGATGTCGAGGAAGCAGAGTTCGTCGGCCCCGGCGGCGTCGTAGACGCGCGCCTGCTCGACCGGGTCACCGGCGTCGCGCAGGTCGACGAAGCGCACGCCCTTCACGACGCGGCCGGCATGCACGTCCAGACACGGGATGATCCGGACCTTCAGCATCGCTTCAACTCCCCTGGCGCAGCAGCGCCAGCGCGGCCACCGGATCGATCCGGCCGTCATAAAGGGCACGGCCGGAAATCACGCCCTCGATACCGGCCTTCTCCTGATCCTTCAGCAGGCGGAGATCGGCCAGCGACGACACGCCGCCCGACGCGATGACGGGCGTCGTGAGCGCCCAGGCGAGGTCGACGGTGGCGTCCGTGTTCACCCCGCCCATCGCGCCGTCCCGTTCGATATCGGTGAAGACGATGGCCGCGACGCCGGCATCCTCGAAGCGCAGCGCCAGGTCCAGGGCCTTTACCTTGGACGTCTGCGTCCAGCCCTCGACCGCGACCATGCCGTCGCGCGCATCGATGCTGACGACGATCCTGTCGGGGAACCGGCGGCAGGCCTCATGGACGAACTGCGGGTCGCGTACCGCGATGGTGCCGAGGATAACCCGGCGGATGCCCTTCTCCAGCCACATCTCGACGGTGGCCATGTCGCGGATACCGCCGCCGAGCTGTACCGGGATCTGTACGGCATCGACGATGCGCGACACCGCGTCGCCGTTCACCGGATGCCCCTCGACCGCCCCGTTCAGGTCGACCAGGTGGAGCCATTCGAAACCCTGCGCGGCGAAGGTCATCGCCTGCGCCGCAGGGTCCTCGTTGAACACGGTGACCTGCCCCATGTCACCACGGAGCAGGCGGACGCACTTACCGTCCTTCAGGTCGATGGCGGGAAACAGGATCATGATTCGGCTTCTCGGCGGCGGCTGAGTTCCTTGTAGAAGAAAAGCCCCGCCACGTCCTGCCCCCGCACGCGGGCGTAATGCGGATGCGTTCCCCAATGGGTGAAGCCGAGCGATTCGTAAAGCTTTATGGCTGCCACCTGGGTCTCGCGCACGTCCAGGTTGAGCGTGCGGAGCCCTTCGGCCCGCGCGCGCGCCTCGACGGCCTCGACCAGCATTCGCGCCAGACCGTGGCCGCGTGCCCAGGGGGCGACGAACTCGCTCTGCATGTGCGCCAGATAGCGTTGCGCCTCATTGTTGCGCGGCGACTTCACCAGCTGCGCCGAACCGCAGGCGACGCCGTCGAGGCGCGCGACGAACAGCTCCCGCTCCGGTACCAGCAGGACGCCGCGCCAATACGCCTCCAGCGTTCGGCGCGGCGGCGGCTTCAGCCAGCCGAAGCCGCCGCCGTCGATGATCGCCACGTCGGTCGCCTCGCACAGATCGTGCAGGTCGATGTCGGATAGCTCTGTTACGCGCTCGACGAACGCCTTGGGCTTGCGCATGCGGTCTTCACGGACGCCAGGCTAGGAAATTGGCCAGAAGGCGCAGGCCGTTCGCCTGGCTCTTCTCGGGATGGAACTGCGTGCCGGCCATGTTGTCGCGGCCGACCACCGCGGCGATCGAGCCGCCATACGAGACGGTCGCCAGACATTGGGCCGGATCCGTGCAGCGCAGCGCATAGGAATGCACGAAATAGAAATGCGCCCCGGTCTCGATCCCCGAAAAGATCGGATGGGCGGGCGCATCGATCTGCAGTTCGTTCCAGCCCATGTGCGGCACCTTCAGGCCGCCCGCCGGCTCGATCGCCTCGACGGCACCGGCGATCCAGCCGAGCCCGCGATGCACCCCGTGCTCGACGCCGCGCTCGGCCATCAGCTGCATGCCGACGCAGATGCCGAGGAAGGGGCGGCCGCCGCGGATCACCGCGTCGTCGAGCGCCTCCAGCATGCCGGGAAGCGCGGAGAGGCCGGCCATGCAGTCGCCGAAGGCACCGACGCCCGGCAGGACCACGCGGTCGGCCGCAGCGATCTCGGCCGCCGAACTGGTGACAAGGATGCGCTCGCCCTTCCCGCTCTCGGCCGCGGCACGCTCGAAGGCCTTGGCGGCGGATCGAAGGTTGCCGGAACCGTAGTCGACGATCGCGACCGTCATCGCAGTACCATGCCCTCGTCATGCTGGAAGAGGCGCCATTCGGCAGCCTCGCGGTTGGCGGCGACGACCGAGGATCCGTCGTCCCAGCCCCGGCGGCGCAGCGATGCACGGCGCCAGTCGTTGGCACTGGTGCCGATGAAGATCGAGAAGCCGAGCCCGAGCGCCGCCTGCGCGGTCTGGGACAACCCCGCCAGTTCCCCGCCGGCGCCGACGGCCAGGGAACCCGCCAGAAGCAGCACGGCGGTCAGCCACATCCGGTGCCACAGCGCCCAGACGAAAGTCAGGAAGAACGCCGGCCAGCAGAAGCCGTCCTTCACCACCAGGACCTCCGGCCCCGAATAGAGGCCGGCATCGTGCAGGTGGGTCGTCCACATCCGCATCTTCATCGGCGGACCGTCATCATTCGCTCAGCGTGCCCTTGGTGGACGGCACCGCGCCCGCGGCGCGCTCGTCGATCTCGACCGCCTGGCGCAGCGCCCGTGCCAGACCCTTGAAGCAGGTTTCCACGATATGGTGGCTGTTGCCGCCATAGAGGTTCTCGACGTGCAGCGTGGCGCCGGCATTCTGAGCGAAGGCCTGGAAGAACTCGCGGAACAGCTCGGTATCCATCTGGCCAAGCTGCTGCGTCGGAAAATCAACCTTCCAGACGAGATAGGCGCGGTTCGACAGGTCGATGGCGACGCGCGTCAGCGCCTCGTCCATCGGCAGGTAGGACATGCCGTAGCGCCGGATGCCGGCGCGGTTGCCGAGCGCCTTCGCCACCGCCTGCCCGATGGCGATGCCGGTGTCCTCGGTCGTGTGGTGACAGTCGATGTGCAGGTCGCCCTCGGCCGCGACATCGAGGTCGATCATGCCGTGCTTGCCGAGCTGCTCGAGCATGTGGTCGAGGAAACCGATCCCGGTCGCGACGCGGCACGCACCGGTGCCGTCGAGGTCGACGCGGACCCTGATCTTCGTCTCCTTCGTGATGCGCTCGACGCTCGCCTCACGCATGCGACCTGCTCCCCCGTTTCGCGAGCGCGACTTGTAGCAAGGGCGGCAGGGCATGGCCAGCAATACGGCGCCGGCCCCCGGGGTGGCAGCCGGGCACCCGGCCGATCCCCTGCCCCTCACCCCCCGCCCTTGATCCGGGGGCGCCCGCCCCCACATCCGGACGGCCCGCCGCCGGACAGTTCGCCTCCGGAACCGGCGGTTTCAGCCGAGCGACGGACCAGCATAGATGAGCGAGACCACCCCAGTCTGGCACGGCACCACCATCCTCTGCGTGCGCAAGGCGGGACGCGTCGTCATCGCCGGCGACGGACAGGTGAGCCTGGGCCAGACCGTGATCAAGTCGAACGCACGTAAGGTGCGGCGCCTGGGCGACGGACACGTCGTCGCGGGCTTCGCCGGTGCCACGGCGGACGCATTCGCCCTCTTCGAGCGCCTGGAAGGCAAGCTGGAGCAGCACCGCGGCCAGTTGGCTCGCGCCTGCGTCGAACTCGCCAAGGACTGGCGCACCGACCGCTATCTGCGCCGGCTGGAGGCGATGATGGCCGTCGCCGACTCCCAGGTTTCGCTGGTGCTCACCGGCACGGGCGACGTGCTGGAGCCGGAGGACGGCTTGATCGGCATCGGCTCCGGCGGATCCTTCGCCCTCGCCGCGGCGCGCGCGCTGCTGCCGGTCGACGGCTTCGACGCCGAGCAGATCGCCCGGCGCGCGCTCGGCATCGCCGCCGACATCTGCGTCTACACGAACGGCAACATCGTCATCGAGAGCCTGGAATCGTCGACTTGACCTCCTTCAGCCCCCGCGAGATCGTCTCCGAACTCGACCGCTTCATCGTCGGCCAGCACGACGCCAAGCGTGCCGTCGCGATCGCCCTGCGCAACCGCTGGCGCCGGCAGCAGCTGCCGGAAGGCCTGCGCGAGGAGGTCCTGCCGAAGAACATCCTGATGATCGGCCCGACCGGCTGCGGCAAGACCGAGATCGCCCGTCGCCTGGCGAAGCTGGCGCAGGCGCCGTTCATCAAGGTCGAGGCGACCAAGTTCACCGAGGTCGGCTATGTCGGCCGCGACGTCGAATCGATCGTCCGCGACCTGATCGAGATCTCGATCGGCATGACGCGCGAGCGCCTGCGCAAGGAAGTGCAGGCGAAGGCGCAGCTCGCCGCCGAGGAGCGGGTGATCGACGCCCTTGTCGGCAAGACCGCCAGCCCCGACACGCGGCAGAAATTCCGGGTGATGCTGCGCAACGGCGACCTCGACAAGCGCGAGATCGAGTTGGAGATGCAGGACAATTCCGGCATGCAGATGCCGACCATGGACATCCCGGGCATGCCGGGCGGCCAGATGGGCATGGTCAACCTGGGCGACATGCTGGGCAAGGCGTTCGGCGGCCGCACCCGCAAGCGCAAGATGATGGTCGTCGACGCGCACGAGCCGCTGATCGCCGAGGAGAGCGACAAGCTCCTGGACCAGGACGCCGTGACGCGCGAGGCGATCGAGCTGGTCGAGCAGCACGGCATCGTCTTCCTCGACGAGGTCGACAAGATCTGTGCGCGCAGCGACCGCAGCGGCGCCGACGTGTCGCGCGAGGGCGTGCAGCGCGACCTGCTGCCGCTGATCGAGGGCACGACCGTCGCCACCAAGCACGGCCCGGTGAAGACAGACCACGTGCTCTTCATCGCCTCCGGCGCGTTCCACCTGGCGAAGCCTTCGGACCTGCTGCCGGAACTGCAGGGCCGGCTGCCGATCCGGGTCGAGCTGTCGCCGCTGAACCGCGAAGACTTCGTGCGCATCCTGACCGAGCCCGAGGCGAGTCTCGTCAAGCAGTACAAGGCGCTGATGGGCACCGAGGGGATGGTGCTGGATTTCACCGACGATGCGGTCGACACGCTCGCCGAGCTCGCCGCCGACATCAACACGTCGGTCGAGAACATCGGCGCGCGGCGCCTGCACACGGTGCTGGAGCGGCTGCTCGAGGAAATCAGCTTCACCGCCTCCGACCGCGGCGGCGAGTCCGTGACGATCGACGCCGCCTATGTGCGGGAGAAGGTCGGCAGCCTCGCGAAGAACGCCGACCTCTCCAAGTTCATCCTCTAGCCGCGGCTCAGGGCTTCGACAGGCCGTCGAAGTCCACCGCCGCGGCATAGGCGATCTTGGCGTCCTGCGGCGCGCTGCCGGATACCATCACCAGATACTTGCCCGCCATCAGCTGGACGTCGCCGTCCTGAGTGACGATGCCGCGCTGCTTGCCGATCCGCTGGGCGCGGCCGCCGGCCGCACCCGCCATCGCGGGATTGGAGAACATCATCGACATCGCCTGGATCATCGGCGAATCGCCGATGATCCGCACCTCGACCTCGTCGTCGCCCTTGCGGTAGGTGCGTCCGGCGGAGATGCCGGCGCCGTACATCGCCGCGCTGGTCGCCTCGGCGTCCTCGGCCGTCCAGCCGGAGAGCGGTTCCGGCAGGTGGCGGCCCAGGTCGTCCGCCTTGCGCTGGCCGAGCAGCTGGGTGGCGAAGTCGAGTGCCTCCTTCGCCTCGCCGATCTTGCCGGCCTCGTAGAGCGTCAGGGCGTTGCGGATCTCGTCCGCGATCTCGTCGGCCAGAGCGGGCGCGACGCCGGCGCCGGCGCCGGCGAGCAGGAGGCCGAAGGCCGCGGAGCGGAACAGGCGGCGCGTGCGGTTCATGGTACTTCCTTCCGTGTCTCGGCCCGGCTTTCCGCCGAGGCGTCCGATGCGGCACGACGTGTCCGTGCCGCGGCGTCGGAATGGCTATTTCACGCCGAGCCGCGGCGAGGCAACCCGGCGAGCGGCGTTTCCTCCTCCGACCTGCATGCGGTGTGACCTATGCCACGCGCAGCCGCCGGATCGCGCCGGACAGATAGAGACCCAGCAGGACCGCCAACGCGCCCACATTGACCGCGACGAGGCCCTCCAACCCCAAGCGGGGTCCGACAATCGCCGCAGCGGCGACATAGGTCCCCATCGCGGCGAGGGTGGCGAGCAGCCGCCATGTCTGCGCGCCCGCCGCGAGCAGCACGATCCCCGCCCCGGCGGCGAGGCAGCGCACGCAGACGAGCACTCCGAGCAGCGGTGCGAGCGCCGCCGTCTGCGCATAGTCGCCGCCGTAGACGGCGAGAACGATGCCGTCACCCCATGCGGCGAACACCAGGAGGAAGGCGCAGCCGAGCCCCGCGAAGACCGCGAAGACGCGCCGGGCCTGCAGCGCGAAGGCCGGCCGGTGGCCGAGGCGGGCGACCAGCGACGGTACGAAGACGCCGGCCAGAGCCTGGGCCGCGACCAGCGCGACGACCACGAAGCGCACCCCCGCCTGATAGGCGCCCGCCGCCGCCTCGCCCAGCACCAGCTTCACCACCACCGTGTCGACCTGCAGGAAGGCACCGGTCGCGACCGACTCGCCGGCGAAGACGGCGCCCGCGCGCAGGGTCTCCAGGGCGCCCGCCCCCGCGCTGCCGGGCGCCGCAGTCACGGCCCGAAGCATGAGGAACGCCCCCGCCGCATGCGCGAGCCGCCCGGCGAACAGCGCCAGGGCCACCGCCTCCTGCCCAGGAAGGATCAAGGCCGCGGCGACGCCGGCGACGAAGAACACGCCGTTGCCGAAGGCCGACGCGCGCGCCTCGGCGTCGAAGCGACCGATGCCGCGGCAGGCGGCCGCCGCCGTTTCGGCGAGGTTCAGCGCGACGAAAGCGCCGAACAGCGGCAGCAGCAGATCGGGAGGGGGCCCGATTCCGAAGCTGCCGATCGCGAGAACCGCCACGAGCAGAGGCGGCACGAGCAGGCACTGGGCGACAACGCCGCTGCGCACCTGGGCACCCGCCCTCGCCGGGTCGACGGCGGCATCCCGCATCGTCTTCTGCGACAAGCCCCAGCCGCCGACGAGCCCGAGCAGTGCCGCGACCGCGGTCGCATAGGCGAACCCGCCGAACTGCTCCGGGCCCCACAGGCGTGCCAGCACCATCAGCAGCACGGCGTTCGCGAGAAAGCGGGCGCCGTGCGACACGAAGGACAGAAGGACGCCGCTCACGCGCATGCGGCGCCCGGTGCCGCCCGGACGCGGGCGCATCGTTCTCGTCTGCCGTTCACTGCCGCCCCCGCCGCCCGGCGCCGTCCCCCACCCCGATCGCGCGAAGGTGTGACGGCCGTCACAACGTGCATCTGTACCAAAGCGGAGAGGTCGGCGTCAGCCCTCCCGCTCGGCCGTCACGGACAATCGGCCGAAGCGTTCGGCACGCCCGCACATGTCAGTGATCCAGGGCAGCAGATGCGGAGCGCCGCACCGGCCCACGGAAATCAAGGGGTTCCCGCGGCTCCGAGACCGAAGGGAAGCGGCTGGCGGGTCGGTCTCGCCACACGGCGCTCAAACCTCCGGAGCCCCGCCGCAAAACTTTTGCGGCGCAGGAACCGCAACGTTTACGTGCAGATTGTTTCTCTGCGCAGACGGACTAATGCCGTGGCGGCCCTTCAACCGGGATTGCCTCACTGATACATTCCGCGCGCACCAGGACGAAGACCACGGTACGCGACCACGGGGCGGGGGGACGGCATTCGCGACATGGATACCGCGGAGACGGATACCGAGGGCGCGGCGCTCGCAACGCCGGCGCCGGGCGATTCACCGTCCGCGGTGCAGGCGCGCCTGATGCCGCCACGCCTCGTCGGCGCGCTGATGGCGCTGCTGGATGTCGTTGCCGTGGTCGCCGCCACCGCGGCCGGACTGTTCATCCGCTGGCACTTCGCCGATTACTTCGAGAAGGACCTCCAGGTCGACCTGCAGCTGCTCGCGGTCGCGGGCCTCGCCGTCCTGGCCGTCAACGGCTCGCTCGGGCTCTATCCGGGCTACGGCCTGAGCGCTCCGGAACGTTTCCGCCGCCGTCTGCTCGGCGTCGTCCTTGTCTTCGCCGTGGTCGCCGCCTGGGACTATCTGCTCCAGCACGGCCTCTGGTCCCGCGTCGTCACCGTGGGCGCCTGCGCCCTCGCGCTGATGCTGACGCCGTTCCTCAACGACCTGCTGCGCCGGCTGCTGCAGGCCAGCGGACGCTGGGGCGTTCCCGCCGCCGTCTACGCGACCAGCCCGGAAGCGGTGGACGAGGTCGTCCACCTGCTCCGCCGGCGCCATGAACTGGGCTTCGTGCCGGTCGTGGGGCTACTCGACGCCGACAGCGGCCGCACCTGCTCGGTTCCGCTGAAGCGGCCGAGCCTGCTGCCGCGCGGCGGCCGCGGCGGCATCGAACATGTCTTCGTGTATATGCCGCAGGTCGGACCCGACGGCTGGGAACGTGCCGTCGACCGCGTCGCCGCACCGCGGATCTATCTCATTCCGAATCTCAACGGACGGCGCTCGCTGTGGGTCCAGGCGATGGACCTGCAGGGCACCCTGGCACTGTCGCATTCGGACAATCTGCTCGACACGCGCAAGATCGCGATCAAGCGCGTCATCGACTTCGCGCTGGCGGTCCCCCTGCTGGTGCTGCTGGCGCCGCTGCTTCTGACGATCGCCGCGCTGGTCCGCCTCACCTCGGCCGGCCCCGCACTCTTCGTGCAGCAACGCGTCGGGCGGGACGGCAAGCGCTTCGGCGCCTACAAGTTCCGAACGATGGTGCCGGACGCCGAGGCGCAGCTGGCGGCCTTCCTCGCCGCGCATCCGGCCTCGCAGGTGGAATACGAGACCTACCGCAAGCTGAGGGACGACCCGCGGGTCACCATGATCGGCCGCCTTCTGCGCCGCTACAGCCTGGACGAGCTGCCGCAACTGCTGAACGTCGTGCGCGGCGAGATGAGCCTGGTCGGCCCGCGCTGCTACTTGCCGGGGGAGATCCCCGACATGGGCGGCCAGGAGGAGATCGTGCTGAAGGTGAAGCCGGGCATCACCGGCTTCTGGCAGGTCTCCGGCCGCAACCGGACGACCTTCGCCGAGCGGGTCGAGATGGACGTCTATTACATCCGCAATTGGTCCGTCGCGTTCGACCTCTACATTCTCTACGAAACGGTCTGGGCGGTTCTGACGGCCCGCGATGCCTACTGACCTCGTTCGCTCCGCCGGTTCCCGATCGGCCCTCTCGGATCCGATCCTCTACCTCCTCCTGTTCTCGGTTCTCGCGGCACCCGCGGCACTCGGCGCCGTCGATGCCTGGGTCTGGTCGACCCAGGCGCTTCTCGCCGGCATCGCGCTCGCCACGTGGGCGGCGCACGTCGCGCTCGGGCACCCGCCGACGGTCGCCCTGCGCCGCCTCGCCGTTCCCGCGAGCCTCTTCACCGCGGCGCTTGCCTGGGCGTCTCTTCAGGCCAGCGGCTGGAGTCCGGCGGCGTGGCATCATCCGCTGTGGCCCATGGCCGCCGAGACGCTCGGAACGACCGGCATCGGGGCAGTCTCGCTGGCCCCCACCGACACAAGCGACGCGATCCTCAGGCTGTGCGGCTATGCGGCCGTCTTCTACCTGGCCGTCAACCTGTGCCGGGACAGGCGCCGGGCGCGGCTGGTTCTGGCGGCCGTCGCCGTCATGGTCACGCTCTACGCGGCCTATGGGATCGCCGCCCACCTCTCCGGTGCCGAGCGCATCCTGTGGATGGCGAAGACGTCCTATCACGGCGACCTGACTGCGACCTTCGTCAACCGCAACACCTTCGGCGCCTTCGCCGGGCTGGGTTTCCTGTGCCTCGTCGGCCTGTTGTGCGACGGGCTCGGCCGGACGGCGCGCGGCGTGTCCGCCACGATCGAGCGACGCAGGCTCATGGCCGAGTTCATGGCCGGGCGCGGCGCCCTACTGCTCGGCGCAATGTTCGTCGTCGGGACGGCGATCCTGCTGACCCATTCGCGCGCCGTGCTCGCCTGCACCCTCGCCGGGTCCATCGTGCTGCTCCTGGCGCTTGGCCTGTCCGGTGCTCTCTCACTGCGGCGCACGCTGGCGGCCGTCGCCGCCGGCGCGGCACTTCTCGGCGTGGCCTTCCTCGCCGGGGACGGGACAGGGACCGGAGACCGGTTGCTCCAGGTCGGCGATCATGCCGAAACGCGCATGGAGATCTATCGGCGGACGGCCGACGCGATCGCCGATTCGCCCTGGCTCGGCACGGGCCTCGGCACCTTCGCCCACGGCTTCCGCCTCTATCGCAGCCAAGCGGTCGCCGCACCCTTCACCGAGGCCCACGACACCTATCTCGAGACGGTGATGGAACTCGGGCTGCCGGCCGGCCTCGCATTGATTCTCGCCGTCGCATCGTTGCCGGCGCTCTGCGTCCTGGGCCTGATCCGACGGCGCCGCGGGCTGGCATTTCCGGCGGTCGGCCTCGCGGCGAGCACGCTGGTCGGCCTGCATGCGATCGTGGACTACAGCATCCAGAATCCCGCGGTCGCCGCGCTGTACGCGCTGATCATGGGCGCCGCCTGCGCCCAGTGCTGGAGCAGCCGGGTCGACACGGGCCGCTGAACACCCCTTCGCTTCACTCGATCGAGCGGTGCAGCAGCTTCTCGACGAACCACAGGCCGGTCAGGACGAGCACCGCGAAGCCGAAAGCGACCAAAGCCAGCTGATAGAAGCCGGCACCGCAGGCGAGACCGATCGCACCGCAGATCCAGATGTTGGCGGCGCTGGTCATCCCATGCACGGAACCGCCCGAGCGGATGATCGCCCCCGCACCGAGGAAGCCCACCCCCGTCATCACGCCTTCGATCATGCGCAGCGGGTCGGCCCGGGTATCGGGAAAATCGACGTGAAGGGCATCGTAGATTTCCATCGTGACCACGGCCGTCGTGGCGGCGCCGAGTGCGATCAGCATGTGCGTGCGCATGCCCGCAGACTTCCCGCGCACCTCGCGGTCCAGCCCCAGGACGCATCCCAACACCGCGGCGACGCCGAGCCGCAGCGCCATCTCGCTCAAGGCCCAGCCTTCGGGCAGGTCAACCATCAGCCTCACCGTTCCGTTGCGAAAGGAACGCGCGAGGCCGCGGAGGGTGCCCGAGGATCGACTGCGTCTCAGTGCGACATCAGCAGGGGGATCGACGCCGTCTCGAGCACGTGCCGCGTCACTCCGCCGAGAATCATCTGCCGCAGCCGCCCGTGGGTGTAGGCGCCCATGACGATCATGTCGGCGCCGCGGCGTGCAGCGGCAGCCATCACATTCTCACCGATCGACCCGGTGAATTCGCGCATCGTCTCGACATCCGCGCCGATCCCGCGCCACAACAGCCTCCGGGCCAGCGCTTCAATCGACAGGATGCCCTCGCTCCAGCCCGAGACGGCGAGAATCGCGACATCGTCGGCGCGGTGGAGGAACGGCATCGCGGCACTCACCGCACCCGCGGCTTCGGGGCTGCCGTTCCAGGCGATCAGGATTCGCCTGCCGAACGCGGTGACGGGTACGGGCGGTGCCACCAGGACCGCCTGACCGGTCTCAAACAGCGCCGTCTCGAACAGCGTCGACGGCGGGCCGTCGGATGCATCCACCGGCCGGCTCACGGCGATCAGGTCGGCGGTCCGGCCAGCGATCGCGACGATCTCGTCCTCGCGACCGGTCACCTCGCGCCAGGAGGCGCTCGGCCCGGGCCCGTTCGGCATCTGCGCCTCGTAGAGGCCGTGGCGGGCGAGCTGGGCGCCGAAGAGGGCACGCGCGCCGATGGACCGGTCGACCGCGTCGCGCTCGGCGGCCACCAGCACGTCCTCGACCAGTGCCCCCGACATCCCCTCCCCGACATAGGGGATCATCGTGCGGGCGTCGGGCTTCAGGTAGAGGACGTCGAGGTGGCTGTCGAACATGCCCGCGGCGGCGCAGGCGAGATCGAGAGCGGCGTGCGAGGCCGCCTCGCTGATGAACGGAACGAGGATCGTCTTCGGGCCCATGCACTGTCTCCCGCCTCGCCATGCAGGAGCCTAGCACAAGCCGTGCCGCGGGCTTGCAGCCCGCGCATCCGGCGCCTCAGGCGGCCTTTTCGAGGGCCGCGACGCCGGGCAGGGTCTTGCCCTCGAGCCACTCGAGGAAAGCGCCGCCCGCCGTCGAGACATAGGTGAAGCGCTCCTCGACGCCGGCACGCGCGAGGGCCGCGACCGTGTCGCCGCCCCCGGCGACCGTGACCAGCTTGCCGGCCTCGGTGAGATCGGCCGCCGCCTGGGCGACGGCATTGGTGCCCTTGTCGAACGGCTCGATCTCGAAGGCGCCGAGCGGGCCGTTCCAGACCAGGGTGCGCACGCCAGCGAGGCGCTTCTTCAGGTCCTCGATGCTGGCCGGGCCGACGTCCAGGATCATGCGGTCCGCCGGGACCTCGCCGATCGGCACGATCGTGGAAGCGGCACCGGCCTTGAACTCGGAGGCGACGGCGGCATCGACCGGCAGGACGATTTCGCAGCCGCGTGCCTTGGCGGCGTCGATGATGCCGCGCGCCGTGTCCGCCAGGTCCTTCTCGCACAGGCTCTTGCCGATGTCGGTGCCCATCGCGTGCAGGAAGGTGTTCGCCATGCCGCCGCCGATGACCAGCAGGTCCACCTTCGCGAGGAGGTTCTGCAGCAGGTCGATCTTGGTCGAGACCTTGGCGCCGCCGACGATCGCCATCACGGGCCGCTCGGGATGTTCCAGCGCCCGGCCGAGCGCCTCCAGTTCCTCCTGCATCAGGCGGCCGGCATAGGCCGGAAGGAGCTGCGCCAGCGCCTCGGTCGAGGCATGGGCCCGATGCGCGGCGGAGAAGGCGTCGTTGACGAAGACGTCGCCGAGCGCCGCCAGCTTCTCGGCGAAGGCCCGGTCATTCTTTTCCTCCTCGGCGTGGTAGCGGAGGTTCTCCAGCAGCGCGACGCCGCCTTCGGAGAGGCCGCGGACGGTCTTCTCGGCGTCGGGGCCGACACAGTCGTCGCCGAACGCGACGGGCGTACCCAGCACCGCGGCCAGGGCGTCGGCCACCGGCTTCAGCGACATGCCCGGCTCGCGCTTGCCCTTCGGCCGGCCGAAATGCGAGAGGACGACGACCTTGGCGCCCTTGCCCACCAGTTCGCGAACGGTCGGCACGGTGCGCTCGATGCGGGTCATGTCGCCGACCTTGCCGTCCTCCATCGGGACGTTCAGGTCGGCGCGGAGCAGGACCGTCTTCCCGCGCGGATCGAGATCGTCGATCGTCTTGAACTTCGGCATGTCTCTCGGCCTCGACAGATGGCGCGATCCCGCCCACGGAACCGCCGGAAATGCTCTCTTTTACACGCTCTCCAGGGTTTCGGTAGACTCAGGCGTTCCGGTAGACGGCATCCGGCCCCGGCTCGCCATCGACCACCGCCAGCCGGCCGTCGTCGACCATGCGGAGGATGTGCGCCAGGACCGAGCGGGCGGCGGCACGGTGCAGCGTCTCCGGCACGTCGGCATACATGACGCGGACCATCTCCGGGATCGTCTTGGGCCCGTCGGACAGGCAGGCGGCGATCTGGACCTCCCGCTCGTTGCGATGCGCGATGAAGGCGCGCACGAAGGGCTGCGGATCGCGCACCGCCGGCCCGTGACCCGGCCAGTAGGTCGTCTCCGGCCGGCCCAGTAGCCTGTCCAGGCTCGCCATGTAGTCGGCCATGTCGCCGTCGGGCGGCGAGACCACCGAGGTCGACCAGGCCATCACATGGTCGCCGGACAGCAGGACGTTTTCTTCCTTCAGCGTGAAGCAGAGGTGGTTCGAGATGTGCCCCGGCGTGTGCAGCGCCTCCAGCGTCCAGCCGTCGCCGGCGATCGTGCCGCCGTCGGGCACCGTCACGTCCGGCCTGAACGACATGTCGCCGCCCTCGGGCGAGGCGAACGGCCACTGCCGCCGCACGCCGGTGCCGTGCGGCCCGAAGCCGTAGGTCTTCGCCCCGGTCGCTGCCACCAGCGCCGGGACGCCCGGCGAATGGTCGTTGTGGGTGTGGGTGACGACGATGTGCGTCACCGTCTCGCCTTCGACGGCGCGCAGGATCGCCGCGGTCTGCTCCGGCAGGTCCGGGCCTGGATCGACCACCGCCACGTTGCCGCGGCCGACGATGTAGGTGTTCGTGCCCTTGAAGGTGAAGAGGCTGGGGTTGGGCGACGTCACCCGGCGCAGGAGCGGGCTGAGTTCGTAGCAGCGGCCGGGCTCGACGTCGAAGTCCTTGTCGAAGGGAATGGGTGCGGCCATGGCGCGGCTCCGGCTCTAAGGGGACGCGCATGTTGGCCGAAGGGCGCGGACGCCGCAACGGCGCGCCGCATCCGCCAATTTTCACGAGTGGGCGTCAGTTGTTGCTGATCACCGCGAGCGCACCGGCGCTGATCGCGAGGCTGCTGAGGATCTGCGTCAGGTTGAGCGAGAAGCGCATCGGGTCGAACGGCCGCAGGTCGCGCGGCACGATGATCGCCGAGCCGGGCGCCAGCACGGGCGCGCGGCCGCGCCACGAGGACGCGGAGAACTGCGCCGCAGACCCGTCCGGCGCCACGATGAACATGCGGCTGCGGTCGGCGTCGGCGGTGATGCCGCCCGCCGCCTGGAGGTAGTTGCGCGCGGTGAGCGCCTCGCCGAACTGCTGCGCGCCGGGATTGAACACCTCGCCCGACACGAAGACCGACCAGGGCCGCCGCGGGATGAACAGGCGGTCGCCCGGCTCGACGGTGATGTCGAGTTCGGGCTTGGCGAGCAGGATGTTGGGGTCGGCCTCGATCACCATGCGGCCGATCGGCTCGCTCGACTCGATCTGTGCGACCAGGTCGCGCAGAACGCCGAGGCCCTCGGGACGCAGACGGTTCTCGTCGTCGGCGGTGCTCTCGCGCACGAGCGCGCGATTCAGCTCCGCCAAGGCACGCTGGCGGGCGTCGAACTCGGCCTGCTGCACGCTGGCGCGCGTGAACACCGCCCCATAGGGATAGGCGTTGGCGCGCAGGCCGCCGGCCCGGCTGATGACCGAGGACAGCCGCTCGCCGACGATCAGGTCGTAGCGGCCCGGCCGCTGCACCTGGCCCTCGACCAGGATGAAGCCATCCTCTCGGCCCGAAACGGCCGGGTTGACCCGCACGATAGAGCCGACCGGGGCGCGGACGGTCGCCGGAGACGTCCGGTTGAGGTCGACGGTCGTGCGCTGCGGCGTCTGGCGCGACTCGCCGGCGGAGGCGGTGAACCAGGTGAGTTCGACCGCGCTGGCGTCCGCCTGCCGCGTCAGGCCGCCGGCCGCCCGGATCACGTCCTCCAGGGTGACAGAACCCGCGACCGGATAGTCGCCGGGCACATTGACACCGCCGACCACGGCCACCGCATTGTCCAGCATCAACCGGCGCAGCCCGAGTTCGGCGAGCAGCCCGTCACGCGGCACGTCCGATGACGGCCGGCGACTCGTCGCTGCGTCCGTGCCGGTGAACGCGTCTCCGTTCTGCCATGCTCCGCCGCGGGCGAGACGGTCGGCATCGTCCCGCCGATCCATCGCACGGTCCCGGTCCGGGAGGCGCCGGTCGTCGGCGCGGGGATAGTCCCGATCCCCTGCCCGCCCGCTGGCCTGCGTTTCCCGGCCGATGCGTCCGCGATCGCGGTCACCGTCGTCGCCGGCCAGTTCACGGCCGCGCGCCCGATCGCGCGCGTTCCGGTCGCGGGGCGCGTCGTCCTGCTCGGCCAGGGTGCGGCGCACCTCGCTGTAGCCGAAGACCTGGACCTCGTCGCGGTCGGCCAGCGGTTCGTCGGTGCGGCCGGCCATCACGTCGGCCGGATTGAACAGCAGCAGGCGCCGGGTCAGCGTCCGCGGATCGACGCGCGAGATGACGCCGAAGAGCAGGTAGGGCTCGTCGCGATAGACCGAGAGGTCGCCGATCAGGTCGCGCAGCGTCGGCGTCGACTTGAGGCTGCGCGTGCCCGGAAAGCGGACATGACCGTGCAGCGAGACCGACGGCTCGTCGACCACCACCACGCCGCCCTGGCGCGCCCCGCCGGACGCCCCGACCAGATCGACGCCGCTGCCGCCGCGGGCGCCGGCCGCGGCCAACGCAGCGTCGGACCGGCCCGGCTCCGCCACCGGATAGATGCCCGGGCGCAGGACGTTGCCGCGCACCAGCACGGCGTTCTGCATGATGAAGACGAGCAGTTCGGGCACGTCGGCGAACAGTTCGGGACAGCGCTCCGGCCCGCCCGCGAGATCGCGCGCCGCACGGTTGAAGCGGCCGGCCGCGAGTTCGCTGCGCGGGTTGCTGCGGATCCAGCGCGCCAGCGACTGGATGCCGGCACAGGTGCGCAGGTCGCGCGCCACCTCGCCCCGCAGCGCCTCGCCGACCCCTTCCGAGCCGAGGAAGGCGAGATGGTCGAATCCCAGGACATAGACCTTGTCGTCGTCGCCGAGGCGGACGTCGGTGCCGCCGCCGAGGACCGCGCCGAGGTCGAAGGCGCGGAACTGCCGGGCGGCGCTGGGCGAGTCGCTCTGCACCACGGCGAACGGCAGGTACGGATCGGGCAGGAGGGCGCCCGGGCCGCGCAGGAGCTGCCTGACGGAGCGTGCCGACGAGAGGGGATAGGTGCGCGGCGTGCGCACATGGCCGGCGAGTTCGACGCGACCGACGGGGGCGCTGGCGACCGGCTGGACCAGCAGGATGTCGCCGTCGCGCAGCGGCTGGTCGGCCGGCGAGCGGATCTCGACCAGATCCTCGCGCCCGTCGGCGAGCCGACGCATCACCTGATAGCTGAACGGCCCGCGTCCGGTGGTACCGCCGGCCAGCTCCAGCATTTGGGCCGCTGCGACGGCACTCGTGCCAGCGGAAAGCTCGAAGATGCCGGGCCGCTTCACCTCGCCGGCGACCGCCACGGTGGCACCGATCACCGGCACGAAGATGCGGTCGCCGTCGGCAATGCCGTAGTCGCGCTGCGCGCCGAGCCGACCCAGGACGAGGTCGTAGAGGTCGAAGCCCACGACGTCGCCGCCGCGCAGCACCTGGATGTTGCGCAGCGAGCCACTCGACCGGATGCCGCCGGCGATGTGGATCGCGTCGACAACGCTGGCGAGGCTATTGAGGTCGACGGCGCCGGGATTGCCGACCTCGCCGTTCACCAGCACCGAGATCTGGCGGACCGCGCCCAGGTTCACGAAGGCTTCGGTGGCCGAATAGGTCGATTCGATCTGCGCCTGCAGCGTCTCGCGGAAGGTGCCGAGGCGGACGCCGGCCGCGGGGATCGGCGGCAGGTCGGCGACCACGACCGAGCCATCGCGGCCGACGCGCGTGCGCACCGTGCGGCTCACCTGTCCGCGCAGCACGATCACCAGTTCGTCGCCGGTGCCCAGGACGTAGCCGTCCGGCGCGGCGCCGGTCTGGCGCAGCGTGACGCTGCGGCCGCTGCCGAAGGCGCGCTGGCCGATCAGCCGAAGGGGGCTGCCGGCACGTTCGGAGAAACTGCGTTCCAGCGACGACAGCTCGACCGGTTCCTGCGGTCCGGTCGACGGGCGGATGACCTGGGTGTCGCGGCGGTCGTCACGGTCGCTGTCGCGGTCGAAGCCGCGCTGCTCGTCCTGCCGTTCCAGCAGGGGCACGAGTTCGCTGGGCAGCGACGGCAGCGACGGGACGGAGCGATCCTGGGCGCGCAGCGGGACGACCAGAGCGGTCGCGACCAGCAACAGGGCGACGCCCAGCAGGAAGCCGACCCGCAGGCGCCACGACGCAGCGCGTCGACGGGGTGATGTCCCCGGCAAGGTCCGACGCTGCCTGCGGCTCATGCTGACCGACTGCTTCCCCCGACGGCGGCGGCGCCGCCGGCATACGTTCGAGGCGCGATGGCCCCAGGCGGCGCATTGTGGCGGCGCCCTCTGCGGGGATCAACCGTCGCGTCGGCCCGCCAGCGGCATGGCGGCGCGGCACTCGCATTCCTGCCGCGGCTGCGGCATCGTGCGCCTTGCCCCCTCCCCTGCCGGATCGCAGCCATGGCCGACCACCGGACGATCACCCGCGATGCGATCGCCGCCACCGAGCGGCTGATCCGGCGGCATGTGCGCCATACGCCCGTGATGACCGTCGACATGGCGGATTTCGGCCTGCCGGCCCGGCCGGTCGCGCTGAAGCTCGAACTGCTGCAGCACACCGGCTCGTTCAAGGTGCGCGGCGCCTTCGCCAATCTCCTCGGACGCAAGGCGCCCGCCGCCGGGGTGACCGCCGCCTCCGGCGGCAATCACGGCGCCGCGGTCGCCTATGCGGCGCGCGCGGTCGGCGTTCCGGCCCGCATTTTCGTGCCGAGCGTCACCTCGCCGGCCAAGCTCGACCTGATCCGCAGCTACGGCGCCGACCTGGTGGTTGCGGGCGAGCGCTATGCGGACGCCCTCGCCGCCTGCGAGGACTTCGTGCGCGAGAGCGGCGCGCTCGCCGTCCACGCCTACGACCAGACGGAAACGCTGCTCGGCCAGGGCACGGTCGGGCTGGAGATCGAGGCGGACGCCCCCGATCTCGACACGCTGCTGGTCGCGGTCGGCGGCGGCGGGCTGATCGGCGGCATCGCCGCCTGGTTCGGCGGCCGGATCAAGATCGTCGCCGTCGAGCCGGAGGCGGCGCCGACGCTCCGCCGCGCACTCGATGCCGGCCGGCCGGTCGACGCGCCCGCCGGCGGGCTCGCCGCCGATTCGCTGGCGCCGAAGCGGATCGGCGACCTGATGTTCCCGATCGCGCAGGCGCATGTCGCCGACGCGCTCCTCGTCACCGACGACGAGATCCGTGCGGCGCAGCGCGCCCTGTGGGATGCGACCCGGCTGGTGGCCGAACCGGGCGGTGCCGCCGCCTTCGCCGCCCTGCTCTCGGCACGCTACCGCCCCGGCCCGACGGAGCGCGTCGGGGTGCTGCTGTGCGGCGCGAACACGACGGCCGTGCGGTTCGACTGACCGACGGGCGGACGTGGCGGGTTTGCACGCGGCACGCATGCGTCTATGAACGGGCGCCGTTCCAGACACGGACATGGCCATGGCCCCCGGGACCGCAGAAGCCGCCGATCCCAACGACGCGCTCCGCCGGCGCGCGACCCTCGCGAGCGTCGCGGTGGCTCTGGTCCTGATCGTCGCGAAGCTGGGCGCCTATGCGACGACGGGGTCGGTGGCCCTGCTGTCGTCGCTGATCGACTCCAGCGTCGACGCCTTCGCCTCGATCGTCACCCTGGTCGGCGTGCGCTACGCCCTCCAGCCGCCGGATGCGACGCACCGCTACGGCCACGGCAAGGGCGAACCCCTGGCGGCGACGGCGCAGGCGCTGTTCATCGCGGGCTCGGCGGTGCTGCTGACCTACCAGGCGATCAGCCGGATCGTGAATCCCGAGCCGCTGCGCCAGAGCTGGATCGGCATCGCGGTGATGGGGGTCTCCATCGTCCTGACGCTGGTCCTGGTCGCCTACCAGCGCCGGGTGATCGCCAAGACCGGGTCAGTCGCGATCACCGCCGACAGCCTGCACTACAGCGGCGACCTGGCGATGAATCTGGCGGTCATCGCCGCCATCCTGCTCGCGGAATGGACGGGGCAGACCGTCTTCGACCCGCTGTTCGCCATCGGGATCGCGCTGTTCCTGCTCGTCTCGGCCGGCCGAATCGCCCAGCACTCGCTCGACATGCTGATGGACCGCGAACTGCCGGCGGACAAGCGCAGCCGGATCCGCGAAATCGTCATGACGCATCCCGAGACCCGCGGCGTCCACGACATGCGGACCCGCAACGCCGGCGACCGCTACTTCATCGAGTTCCACCTGGAGCTCGACCGTCACCTCACCCTGGAGGAGGCGCACGACATCACCGACGCCGTCGAGGCCGAGGTCATGGCGGCGTTCCCCAATTCCGAGGTGCTGATCCACCAGGAGCCCGAGGGCCTGGAAGACGACCGGCTGGACCGGCGCCTGCGCCGCTGACCCTCGGCCCACGGCGTCCATCTGGCCATGGCGCCCGTTTGGCCGGCTCTCGCGCCATGCGCCGCGACCTCCTAACATGCCGCGCGAATCACGAGGCACGCGAGGGAGCGGATGAGCGAGATACCCCCGATGTTCGACCTGTCCGGCAAGGTCGCCGTCATCACCGGCTCGACCAAGGGCATCGGCAAGTCGATCGCCGAGCAGATGGCCGCCCTGGGCGCCAGGGTGGTGGTTTCCAGCCGCAAGGCCGACGTCTGCGACGCCGTCGCCGCCGACATCAACGCGAACTGGGCGAAGCACGGCGGCGCGGCCATCGCGGTGCCCTGCAACATCTCGCACAAGGACCAGTGCGAGGCACTGATCGCGCGCACCGTCCAGGAATGGGGCAAGGTCGACATCCTCGTCTGTAACGCCGCGGTGAACCCGTTCCTCGGCTCGATGCGCGACATCCCCGACGAAGCGTTCGACAAGACGATGAACGCCAACGTGAAGAGCAACGTCTGGCTGGTGAACGCCGTGGTGCCGGGCATGATCGAGCGGAACGACGGCGTCATCCTGATCATCGCCTCCACCGGCGGCCTGCGCGGCACGGCGACGCTCGGCGTCTACGGCATGTCGAAGGCGGCCGACATGGCGCTGGTGCGCAACATCACGGTGGAATGGGGCCGTCACAACATCCGCGCCAACTGCATCGCGCCGTCGCTGGTGAAGACCGACATGGCGAAGGCACTGTGGAGCGACCCGAAGCGCGCCGCCGCGATCGAGAGCACCTACCCGCTGAAGCGCATCGGCGAACCGGAGGACATCGCGGGCATCTGCGCCGCGCTCGCCTCGCGTGCCGGCGGCTGGGTCACCGGCCAGACCATCGTCGTGGACGGCGGCATGCTGTCCGCCGCCACCAGCGAAATCTGAGACCGGAGGACAGGCGCAATGATCCCCGAGATGTTCGACCTCTCCGGCAAGGTCGCCGTGATCACCGGCTCGACCAAGGGCATCGGCAAGTCGATCGCCGAGCAGATGGCGGCACACGGCGCCAAGGTGGTGGTCTCCAGCCGCAAGGCCGACGCCTGCGACGCGGTCGCCGCCGAGATCAACGAGACGTGGGCACGCGGCCCGGGAGAGGCCGTCGCCATCCCCTGCAACGTCGGCCGCGACGGCGACCGCAAGGCGCTGATCGAGGGCACCATGGCGAAATGGGGCCGGATCGACAGCCTGGTCTGCAACGCCGCGGTGAACCCCTATTTCGGCTCGCTGCTCGAGATCCCCGACGAGGCCTTCGACAAGGTCATCGACGTCAACGTGAAGGCCAACATCCGGCTGGTCGGCATGGTGGCGCCGCAGATGAAGGAGCGGCGGGACGGCACGATCATCATCGTCTCGTCGGTCGGCGGCCTGCGCGGCGACGCCAAGCTCGGCTCCTACGGCATCTCCAAGGCGGCGGACATCCAGCTGGTGCGCAGCCTGACGGCCGAACTGGCGCCCTACAACATCCGCTCGAACTGCGTGGCGCCGGCGATCGTGAAGACGGACTTCGCCCGCGCCCTCTGGGAGGACAAGGAGCGCTACGCGACGGCCATCCGGACCTACCCGATGGGCCGGATCGGCGAGCCGGAGGACGTCTCCGGCATCGTGCTCATGCTGGCCTCACGGGCCGGCAACTGGATCACGGGCCAGACCATCCCCGTCGACGGCGGCATGATGTCGGGCATCGGCCGCTGACACCAGTTCGGGGGCGAGCGCGGGCAGGGTGAAGGCCTCCTGCTCGCGCGACATGCCGCGCAGGCGGAAATGGCCGAGCGAGAAGAGCGGCCTCGCCGCCTTCTCGGCGAACGCTCCCGAGACGATCAGCGGCAGCCCGAGCGCCTTGTTCACGTCCTCCAGCCGGGCGACCAGGTTCACGGCCGGCCCGATGACGGTGAAGTCCAGGCGCGACGGCGAACCGATGTTGCCGTACATGACCTCGCCGACGTGCAGCGCGATGCCGAAGGCGAGTGGCGGCTCGCCCGCCATATCGCGTCGCTCCTGCACCTCGCGGACCGCCTCGATGGCGGCGATCGCAGCCGACAACGCCTCCTCCACCTGCTCGGCGCAGCCCTCGCCGTCGATCGGGAAGATCGCGAGCATCCCGTCGCCGACGAACTTCACGATCTCGCCGCCGAAGCGCTCCACCGCGGCGCCGACGCAGCCGAAGAAGTCGTTCAGCATGTCGATCACGGCGTCGCGCGACAGCCGCTCCGACGCCGCCGTGAAGCCGCGGATGTCGCAGTACCAGAGCACAGCGGAGATCGTCTCCCCGTCGCCGCGCAGGATCCGGCCCTGGAGGACGTGCTCGCCGGTGCGATGGCCGAGATAGGTGTCGAGCAGCGTCGCGGTGAGCCGTCGCGCGGCATGGATCTCGAACACCATCCCGAGCAGCGGCATCAACGTGTCGATGATGTTGATGCACCCGTCCGAGAAGCCGCCGGGGTTCTTGGTCGCCCAGACCGCGGCCTGGGACTGGCCTCGGCCGAACGCCATGGGAAGCGCGTAGTAGTCGGTGTAACCCTCCTCGACCAGTTCCCGGAGGATCGGGAAGTCCAGTTCTGGATCGGGGCCGACCAGCCGGCGGCGGATGGTCTCGCCATGCTCGTAGATGCGGAAGAAGGGGCTCTCGCGGTACTGGCGGTCGATGGTTTCCGACCGCTCGATGCCGGTCTCGATCGCCGCGCCCTCGTTCAGGCGCCACGAATAAGTATAGGCGAGTAGCTGGGGATGGATCGTCGCCATGTTGATCGTGATGCGGTCGACAGGCACCCCGATCCCGTTCAATCGGACCGCGAGTGCATCGAGAAAGGCGCGACCCGTATCCAGCAGCCGGCCCTCGCGCAGGACCCAGTCCACGATTTCCGAAGGATGGCCCGTCGCGGCACACAATGCCGTGACCGCCGCGCTGTACGCATCGGTCTTTTGGCTCAAATCCCCACTCCTGCGGCAGGACCCGCCGCTCATATTCCTTCTTGCGGCAGATGCGTGCTTGCTTTCTGATAGTAAAGGGGAACGTTCAGGATGGAACGGGCAGCGAAGAATGCCCGACCGACCTGCCGAGATTGTTTGACAGGATGACCGCTCCCAATGGGCCGGGCACCGATCGCGACTGTTCGCGAAGGTCCCGGACCGACGCGGCTGCGCCGCGGCAGGACTGTCGGGATCCTGCCGGATCGACGAAGCCGTGTGCATGGCATCAGCCCGACACGGTAACCGTGCACGCAGCACGGAGCCGATCCAGCGGAGCGCACCGAGAGATGATGAAATATCAGCAGGAGACCGGGGCAATCACCCAGCACGACGTGCCGGTGGTGGTCAAATGGTACAACACGACAAAGGGCTTCGGCTTCGTCCAGTTCGACGACGGCAGCCCGGACGCCTTCCTTCACATTTCCGTGGTCCAGCAGAGCGGCCACGACGACCTGCCGGAGGGAACGCGGCTGGTCTGCGACATCAGCGACGGCCGCAAGGGGCCGCAGGTCGCCTCGATCGTCCGCGTCGAGGAACTGGGGCGTCCCCAGAGCCGGGGCACGGATGCCGGCGGCCCGCGGCGGACCGCGGCACCGGGCGCAGCGTCGGGCGAGACGATCGAAGGAACGGTGAAGTTCTTCAACATCGACAAGGGGTTCGGCTTCGTCACCCCGGACGGTGGCGGCAAGGACGTCTACATCTCGGCGCGCACCCTGGAACGCCTGGGCGTGACCGGCCTGGAACCCCAGCAGCGCGTGCGCCTCTCCGCCCGCATGGGGCAGAAGGGCCCGATGGCGGACCGCATCGAACTGCTCTGACCTTGCGGAGCCGCCCCCCGGCCGGCCTGTGGCGGGCATTACTGCCCGCCTCCGGCCGCTTGCGGCTATGATGGGTCCGGTCCGTCACCCAGGCTGTACCCGTGACCCGTTGGCTGCAGATCGTCCTGCCCCTGTTGTTCCTGCTCGGCGCCGCCGCCCTGCGGGCGCTCGATCCGGGGGCGGTAGCGGATCTGCGCCTCAAGGTCTTCGACAACTACCAGCGCGCCGAACCGCGGCCCTATGAGGCGGTGCCGGTCACCGTCGTCGACCTGGACGACGATACGCTGGCGAAGAACGGCCAGTGGCCGTGGCCGCGCACGCTCCTCGCCGACCTGATCGCACGCCTGCAGGAGCAGGGGGCGGCGACGATCGCCCTCGACATCGTGCTGTCCGAGCCCGACCGGACATCGCCTTCGGCGGTGCTGGCGCTCTGGCCGGACCTGCCCGAGACACGCGCCCTGCGCGACCTCGTCCGGAACGGTCGCCTGCTCGACCACGACAGCGCCCTCGCCCGGGCGATCGAAGGCGCACCCGTCGTGGTCGGCTTCGCCCAGGCGGACGGCACGACCGCCGCCGCGCCGCTGCGCAAGGCCGGCATGGCGGCTCTGGGGTCCGATCCCTCGCCCCACCTGCTGCACTATCGGGGCGCGGTGCCGACGCTGGAGGCGATCGGCCGGGCGGCGGCGGGCAGCGGCGCCGTGGGTGTGGCACCGGAACCCGACGGCATCATCCGACGCATCCCGCTGCTGATCAGCTATGACGGCAAGGTCTTCCCCGCCCTCGGCGCCGAGGCGCTGCGCGTCGCCATGGGCGCCAGCACCTATGTCGTGAAATCCGCCGGCGCCAGCGGCGTGGTGTCGTTCGGCGAGGCGACCGGGATCAGCGAGATCCGCATCGGCGACGCGATCGTGCCGACGGACCCGTCCGGCAGGATCTGGCTCTACGATACGGGCCCGGTGCCGCAGCGCTCGGTCCCGGCATGGCGGATTCTCGACGGCAGCGCGCCTGCCGACAGGATCGAAGGTCACATCGTGCTGATCGGCACCAGCGCCGCCGGCCTCAAGGACATCCGGCCGAGCCCGCTCGACCCCGCCGCACCCGGGGTGGTGCTCCAGGCGCAGCTGATCGAGCAGATCCTGACGGGACGCTATCTGCAGCGGCCGGACTGGGCCGACGGTGCCGAGTTCCTGTTCCTCCTCCTGCTCGGCGGCATCGTCCTCTGGATCACGGCGCTGCGCCGCGCCAGCGCCGCCTGGGCGGCTTCGATCGCGGCGATCGGCATCGGGGCGGCCCTCGGAGCGTCCTGGTTCGCGTTCACGTCCGTCGGCATGCTGCTCGACCCGATCTACCCCGCGATCGCCGTGCTCGGCGTGCACATCTCCTCGTCGCTGCTGCGCTACCTCAGGACGGAGCAGGAGAAGCATCAGATCCGACGGGCCTTCTCGCACTACATGGCGCCGGCACTCGTCGAGCGGATCGCGGAGGACCCCAAGCTGCTGAAGCTCGGCGGCGAGATGCGCGAGATCACCATCCTGTTCTGCGACATCCGCGGCTTCACCAGCATCTCGGAGCAGTTCTCCGCGGAAGAGCTGACGCACCTGATCAATCGCTTCCTGACGCCGATGACCGATACGATCCTGGAGACCGGCGGGACGATCGACAAGTATATGGGCGACTGCATCATGGCCTTCTGGAACGCCCCGCTGGACGATCCGGAGCATCAGCGGCACGCCTGCGAGGCGGCACTCGCCATGCACACGCGCCTCGAGGCCTTGAACCGGGAACTGAACGAGGAAGCCGTCGCCGCCGGACGGCCGCCGATCGCCCTGCACGTCGGGATCGGCCTCAACACCGGCATCTGCTGCGTCGGGAACATGGGATCCGCCCAACGCTTCGACTATTCGGCGCTGGGCGACGACGTGAACCTCGCGTCGCGGCTCGAAGGCCAGTGCAAGACCTACGGCGCCGCGACAATTCTGGGAGCGAGCACCCAGGAAGCCGTGGCGGACCGTTTCACGACGCTGGAACTCGATCTGATCCAGGTCAAGGGCAAGAAGGAGCCGGAGCGCATCCACGCTCTGCTGCCCTCACCGCCCCCCGGCGAAGCGCCCGCCTTCGCCACGTTCGCGGCGCATCATGCGGCGATGCTCGCAGCCTACCGCGAACGGCGCTGGGAGGACGCACTCGCACGCATCGCAGAGAGCCGTCCCGAGGCCGAGCGTTTCCGGCTGGGCGACCTCTACGCCGAGTTCGAGGCGCGGATCGCCGCCTTCCAGACCAATCCGCCCCCGCCCGACTGGAACGGCGTCCACGTCTCGCTCAGCAAGTGAGGCCCTGCAGGTGAGACGGGGTGCCGCCCCGCCGGGCGCAACGGCGCGTCAGTCGGCGGTCTCCCGCTGGCTGCCGGCCTTGGCGGCCAGGGAGGCGGCGAGAAAGTCGTCGATGTCGCCGTCCAGAACGGCGGTCGGGTTGCCCTTCTCCACGCCGGTCCGCAGGTCCTTGACCATCTGGTAGGGCTGCAGGACGTAGGACCGGATCTGGTGGCCCCAGCCGATGTCGGACTTGCCGGCCTCGATCGCCTGGGACTCCGCCTCGCGCTTCTGCAACTCCGCCTCGTAGAGCCGCGCGCGGAGCATCTCCATGGCGCGGTCGCGGTTCTGGTGCTGCGACCGCTCCGTCTGGCAGGCCACGACGATGCCGGACGGCAGATGGGTCATGCGCACGGCGCTGTCCGTCTTGTTGACGTGCTGGCCGCCGGCGCCGGACGCCCGATAGG
Source organism: Constrictibacter sp. MBR-5 (assembly GCF_040549485.1). NCBI lineage: Bacteria > Pseudomonadati > Pseudomonadota > Alphaproteobacteria > Rhodospirillales > Allostellaceae > Constrictibacter > Constrictibacter sp. MBR-5. Next base: position 27,488 of record NZ_JBEPTK010000019.1, on the reverse strand, counting down.
TGTCGATCCGCAGGTCCTTGTCGAGGATCTCGATCTCGATGTCCTCGTCGACCACGGGATAGATCCAGACGGACGCGAAGCTGGTCTGGCGCCTCGCCTGGGAGTCGAACGGCGATATGCGCACCAGCCGGTGGACGCCGCTCTCGGTCTTGAGCCAGCCGTAGGCGTTGTCGCCGGACACGCGAATGGTCACCGACTTGAGACCCGCCTCTTCGCCGGGGCTCTCCTCTATCAGTTGGGTCTTGTAGCCGCGCGCCTCCGCCCAGCGGGCATACATGCGCAGCAGCATCTCGGCCCAGTCCTGCGCCTCGGTGCCGCCGGCGCCGGCGTGGATCTCGACGAACGCGTCGTTGGCGTCGGCCTCGCCGGACAGCAGGCTGGCGAGGCGCGACCGCTGCGACCGCGCATGCAGGTCGCGCAGGGCCTGCTCGGCTTCGTCTACGATGCTCTGCTCGCCCTCGGCTTCGCCCAGTTCGATCAGGTCGATGTTATCGGCCAGCCCCTGCTCGAGAGCCTTGGTGTCGCGCACCGCCGCCTCCAGCCGGGTCCGCTCGCGCATGACCTTCTGGGCCGCTGTGGGGTCGTTCCACAGATCGGGACGCTCGGCCTCGGCATTCAGCTCGTCGAGGCGGACGACTGCATTATCCCAGTCAAAGATGCCTCCGGATCAGGGCGATGGCATCGCGGATCTCGTCGACCAGGGCCTGAATTTCGGGACGCATCGGACGCAAGGCTCCAACTGGGATGAGGGGAACGGGCGCGAACCGATGACGGATCGCGCCCGCGAAATCAATAGAGACCCTGAAGGCTCGGGCTCGGCGCCGGGGCGGAGCGTGCCGGCGGCGGCGCTCCACCACCACCGCCGCCACCGCCGCCGCTACGCGACGGCGGATAGAGGCGCTGCGGATCGTAGGGCGCCGCCGCACCGGGCGTCGGCGTCGCGGGGGCGGGCTGGCCGTAGCCGGGCGCATCCCAGCCGCCATACGCGGCGGGCTGACGATCGTAGCTGCCCGCATACTGCCCCTGCGGGTAGAAGCCGGGATCCGGACCGATGCCGTATTGCGGCGCCGTCATCTCCATCGTGTCGCCGATGACCGGCCCGCGCCAGCGCGGCTCGGTGCCGGGCTTGAACGCTTCGAGGATCACGTCGCCGGCGCCGGGCTCGGGCGGCAGACCTGTGGAACGGCTGATGCGGACCAGCTTCGCGCCGGGAGGCACCGGGAACGGCGAGGAGGGCATGAACTCCAGCGCCTCCTGCATGAACTCCTTGAAGACCGGAGCGGCCACGCTCGACCCGGTCTCGCGCGGGCCGAGGGTGCGCGGCGTGTCGAAGCCGACATAGACCCCGACGACCAGACTGGTCGAGAAGCCGACGAACCAGGAGTCGAACGAATCGTTCGTCGTCCCCGTCTTGCCCGCCAGCGGATGACCGGGGATGCGCACGCGCGTGGCAGTGCCGCGCTCGATGACGCCCTGCATCATGGACGTCACCTGGTAGATGCTCACAGGATCGGCCAGCTGCTCGCGCATGGCGATGATCGGCGGCACCTGGGCGGACCGGGCGAAGGCGCCGCTGCAGCCGTCGCAGGAACGGTCGTCGTGGCGATAGATCGTCCGGCCGGTCCGATCCTGCACCCGGTCGATGAGGCTCGCCTCGATCTGCTTGCCGCCGTTGGCGATCTCGCCGTAGGCATTGGTCAGGCGCAGGAGCGTCGTCTCGCCCGCGCCCAGCGACATGGACAGGACGCGCGGCATCTTGTCGAAGATGCCGAAGCGCTCGGCATACGCGGCCACCTTGTCGATGCCGATGTGCTGGGCGAGGCGGATCGTCATCAGGTTGCGCGACTTCTCCAGGCCGGTCCGCATGGTGACGGGACCGAGCGTGTCGCCGGCATAGTTCTTGGGCCGCCAAACTCCGAGTCCGGGCCCCTGGTTGAACTCGATCGGCGCGTCGAGAATGATCGTGGCGGGCGTGAAGTCCGATTCCAGGGCCGCCAGATAGACGAACGGCTTGAACGCCGAACCCGGCTGGCGCTTCGCCTGGGTCGCGCGGTTGAACTGGCTGCGATCCGGGCTGAAGCCGCCGACCAGCGCCAGCACCCGACCGGTCTGCGGATCGAGCGCCACGAGGCCGCCGTCGACGGCCGGGATCTGGCGCAGCGCGAAGGCGCCCTGCCCCTTCGCCTCGACCGCGACGACGTCGCCGGCCGAAAGAACGTCGGAGGGACGGCGCGGCGGCGCGCCGACGCGCTCGCCCTCGAGCCAGGGCCGCGCCCACTTCATCTCGTCGAACGGGATCGTTCCGCTGCGACCGTCATCGAGGCCGACCGTCGCCCCGCCGCCGTCCACGGACAGAACCACGGCCAGTTCCCAGTCGCCCAGCGACGGCAGGCGCGGAATCCCGGCGAGCCGCTCCTGCCAGCCGGGCCCGGCGGAGATCTGTGCGATCGGCCCCCGCCAGCCGTGGCGGCGGTCGTAATCGATCAGGCCGTCCCGCAGCGCCTTCTCGCCGAGGCGCTGCATCCGCATGTCCAGGGTCGAGCGGACCGACAGGCCGCCCTCGTAGAGCGCCTTGTCGCCGAAGCGGGCAACGATCTCGCGCCGTACCTCTTCGGAGAACCAGGGGGCGGTGACGTACTCGGTATCGTCGCGCTTGTGAACCTCGAGCGGCTGAGCCCATGCCGCCTCCGCCTGGCTGCGATCGATGCGGCCGTCCTCCAGCATCCGATCGATGACCCAGTCGCGTCGATCCCTCGCCGCCTTGTTACGGCTGACGGGGTTGTAGTTGTTCGGTGCCTTCGGCAGGGCGGCGAGGAACGCCGCCTCGGCCAGGGTGACGTCGTCGAGCGACTTGTTAAAGTAGTTCATCGCCGCCGCCGCGACACCGTAGGAGCCGTAGCCGAGATAGATCTCGTTCAGATAGAGCTCGAGGATGCGTTGCTTGGAGAGCGCCTGCTCGATCCGGAAGGCCAGCAAGGCTTCCTTGATCTTGCGGTCGACGGAAACCTCGTTCGTCAGCAGAAAGTTCTTCGCGACCTGCTGGGTGATCGTCGAACCGCCCACCGGCCGCCGGCCGGACGCGATGTGGACGAGGTTGGTGACCATCGCGCGCGCCACGCTGGAGACGTCGATGCCCGGATGCTCGAAGAAGTTCTTGTCCTCGGCGGCGAGAAAGGCGTCGACGATCGACTGCGGGATGACGTCGATCGGCACGAAGAGGCGGTGCTGCGTTGCATACTCGGCAAGCATCCGGCCGTCGCCCGCATGCACGCGCGTTGTGACCGGCGGCTCATAGTCGGCCAGCTGGGCATAGTCCGGGAGATCGTCGCCGTAGCGCTGCACCACCATGTAGGCGGCAACGACGGTAGCGATCCCCAGGAACAGGAAGACCGTAAACAGTATGCGCAGGAACCTTGCCATCTCGCGCTTCCAGCCGGGGATGGTGACAGCCGCACGTCGGCGACGTCGCCAACATAATGCTATTTGCGTCGATGACGAGGCAAAGCGGGCGACCGGGGGCGATCAGGAGCGTCCGAAGCTGCCCTTGTGTGAGAAATAGGCATCCGTTGCGCGGACGATGGCGCCCATCAGCTTACGCCGGTAGGCCGCATCGCGCAGGAGGCGCTCCTCGTCGCGGTTCGACATGTAGCCGAGTTCCACGAGGACAGAGGGGATGTCCGGCGCCTTCAGCACCGCGAAGCCGGCGAAGCGGTGCGTCTTCGGAAGCAGCGTGACCGCCTCACGAAGGTTTGAAACCAGCATGCCCGCGTACTGGGCGGAGAGGTTCATCGTCTCGCGCTGGGCGAGGTCGATCAGGATGTCGACGACCTCGCGGCTTTCCGCCGAGAGGTCGACGCCCGCAATGAGATCGGCCTTGTTCTCGCGCTGCGCCAAAGCCGCCGCCTCCTTGTCCGAGGCGGTCGCCGAGAGCGTGTAGACGGAGAGGCCGCGGGTCGCCGCGCTGGGATGCGAATCCGCGTGGAGCGAAATGAAGAGCTCCGCGCCGCCGTGGCGAGCGGTCGCGACCCGCTCACGCAACCTCAGAAAGGTGTCGTCCGAACGCGTCATGACGACCTTGTAGCGGCCGGTCGCCTCCAACTGGCGCCGCAGTTCGCGCGCCGCGGCGAGCGTGACGTTCTTCTCGAAGGTCCCGCGCACGCCGATGGCGCCCGGATCCACGCCGCCGTGGCCCGCATCGATCGCCACGACGCGCATCGCCGGCCGGCGGACGACCGGCATGACCGGTGCGATCGAGGCGGTCTGCACCGGTGCGGCCGTGGCGACCCGGCTTTCGGATCCGCCGGCGAGCGGCTCGATGTCGACGACGAGCCGGTGGCCGTGCTCGGCGTTGGGCGGCAGCATGAAGGCATCCTGCACCCTGACCGGCTGGCCCAGATCGAACACCACCCGGGACGTGCCTGGCCGAAAAAGGCCGTGCCGGAGGCCCGTGACGACGCCGAGGCCGACCTCCGCCTCCGCCACACTCCAGGCCAGTTCCGGCAGGTCGAGGACGACGCGGTGCGGGTTCGCCAGCGTGAACAGGCGATAGGTGACGGGCTCGGACAGGTCGAGGACGACGCGCGTGCTCGACGCCTGATCGCCGACGCGCACCGCCGTAACCTCGGGGACAGCCTGCGCCGCCCCCGCTCCCAGCAAGCCGGCGAGCAGAACCAGACAACCCAGGAGCCGTGAAAAACGCCTCATGGCACGACCGCTTTTAACGTAGCGCGCGAATAGTGCTCGCGTAAGGCTCGGGATTCAATGACGAATGTGCATTCTGGCAGTTTTTGGGCCAGATCCGTGTTCGCGGTTGTGACACGTGCCGCATGTGGCTATGTTACGCGTCGCGAGTCGCACAGGTGTTCGAATCGCAGCCAAAGCCGGAGCGGCAGCGCGGAAGCGGCAGCACGGCAGCCCCTCGATTCGGATGGAGAGCTGCTGCGCGCCCCTGGCGCCGAAATCCAGGCGGGCCGCTCCCGTCGAGGTCACCCCCATCTGCCGGTCCCGGGTGTAGCGCGCGCATGAATTCGAGTCAGAGCAGTCGTCCGACGCCGCCACGGCCTTGTGCCGCAGGCGCCGGACGCGGCACGACTCGCAGCCGCGATCTCACGCCGGCCATGTCCTTGGCGCTCTGTCGCCCTCCCGGACCGGCCCCGGAGAAAGAAACGTATGACAAAGCGTATGCTGATCGACGCGACGCAGCCGGAAGAAACCCGCGTCGTCGTGCTCGATGGTGAACGCGTAGACGATTTCGACTACGAGTCGTCGGCGCGAAAGACCCTCAAGGGCAACATCTATCTCGGCAAGATCACCCGCGTCGAGCCGTCGCTCCAGGCGGCCTTCGTCGAGTATGGCGGCAACCGCCACGGCTTCCTGCCGTTCAACGACATCCACCCCGACTATTATCGGATTCCGATCGCCGACCGCGAGGCGCTGATCGACGACGCCGATCAGGACGAAGACGCGGACGTCGAAGAGATCGCGGCCGAAGCCGGCGACGACGCCGTGCATGCCGAAGCGGACGAGGACGGCGAGGACGCCGAGCCGATCGAGACCGTCGGCGGCGCCGAGGATGAAGTCGAGGACGCCCCGCGCGCCCGGCCCCGGATGCGCCGGCACTACAAGATCCAGGAAGTGATCAAGCGCCGCCAGATCATCCTGGTGCAGGTCACCAAGGAGGAACGCGGCAACAAGGGCGCAGCGCTGACCAGCTACATCTCGCTGGCCGGCCGCTATTGCGTGCTGATGCCGAACGCCGTGCGCGGCGGGGGCATTTCCCGCAAGATCACCAACGTCGCCGACCGCCGCCGCCTGAAGGAAGTCATCGACTCGCTCGACGTGCCGGAGGGCATGGGCGTGATCCTGCGCACCGCCGGCATGGAGCGGACGAAGCCCGAGATCCGGCGCGACTACGACTTCCTGCTGCGCGTCTGGGACGAGATCCGCGAGAAGACGCTGAGTTCGCGCGCACCGGCGCTGATCTACGAGGAAGCGAGCCTCATCAAGCGCGCCATCCGCGACACCTACAGCCAGGACATCGACGAGATCCTGGTCGAGGGCGACACGGCGTACCGGGCCGCGCGCGAGTTCATGAACGCGCTGATGCCGACGCACGTGGACCGCGTGACGGCCTACAAGGACCCGTCGGCGCACATCTTCCCGCGCTTCGGGGTCGAGAGTCAGCTCGACGCGCTGCACTCGCATACGGTGCGGCTGCGCTCCGGCGGGTACATCGTGCTCAACGCGACCGAGGCCCTGGTCGCGATCGACGTGAACTCCGGCCGCGCGACGCGCGAGCGTCACATCGAGGAGACGGCGGTCAAGACGAACCTGGAGGCAGCGGACGAGATCGCCCGCCAGCTCCGCCTGCGCGATCTCGCCGGCATCGTCGTCATCGACTTCATCGACATGGAGGACCGCCGCAACAATTCGGCGGTCGAGCGTCGCCTGAAGGAGGCGCTCAAGAACGACCGCGCGCGCATCCAGATGGGCCGCATCAGCCAGCTCGGCCTGGTGGAGCTCTCCCGCCAGCGCCTGCGGCCAAGCCTGTTCGAGACCAGCATGGTCGTCTGCCCGACCTGCGCCGGCCACGGCTCGGTGCGGTCGGTCGAGTCGACCGCGCTCTACGTGTTTCGCTCGATCGAGGAGGATGCGCTGAAGCGGCGCAATGCCGAGGTCGCGGTCTACGTGCCGACGCCGGTCGCCCTCTACATCCTCAACCATAAGCGCCATGCGCTGCACGATCTCGAGCGTGCCAACGCACTGCGGATCATGATCGAGTGCGACGACGGGCTGGTCGGCCCGGCCTTCCGCATCGAGCAGACGCGCGTGATCGAGCCGGTCATCGAGGCCACCTACGAGACGGTCGGCGACGACGAGGATCTGGCGGAGGCGGAAGAGATCGCCGCGATCGCGGCGCCGACGCCCGTCGCGGCCTCCGCCCCGGAAGAACCGGCCGAGCGGCCGGCCCGGGCGGAAGCCGAGGAAGACGCTGACAGCGCGGGCGCGGCGAAGCGGCGCCGCCGCGGACGCCGCGGCGGACGCCGGCGCGGTGGACGCCGCCCCGAGGGCGAAATCGGCACGACCGAGGCGACCATGGGCGACGGCGTCGGCGAGGCTGCAGCCGAGGAGGCCGAGGCCCCCGCTGGCGAGCCGGAGCCGGCTGCGCCCGAGCATGCGGCACCCGAACCGGTAGCACCGGAACCGGTGGCCGCCGAGCCCGCTCCGGAAGAGCCCGTCGTGGAGCCGGTCGCATCGGCACCGGTTGCCGAGGCACCCGCGGCACCGATCGCCGTGGTCGAGGCGACGCCGCCGGCCGAAGCGGCGCCCGTCGCCGAGGAGCCGGCGCCCAAGCCGAAGGCGCGGCGCACACGCAAGCCCAAGGCCGCAGCGGCAGAAGCCGCGCCGGCACCTGTCGAGGCCGCACCGACAGCCGAGGAGACGCCGCGGAAGCCGCGGACCCGCCGCCCGGCGAAGGCCAAGGCGGCAGCCGAGGAGACTGCGCCGGCAAAGACGGAAGCCGCGCCGGCGAAGGCACCGCGCTCGCGTCGGCCGAAGCGCGCCGCCGCGGACACCGTCGCCACGGAGACCGTGGACGCCAAGCCGGCGGCGGCACCCGCCGCGCCCGAGGCCGCCCCTGTGCCGGCCTCTCCCGCACCGGCTGCCGCCGAACGGGAAAGGGAGCCGGCGGTCGCCGAGGCCTCCGAGGCGCCGCAGCGGCGTCGCCGCGGCTGGTGGCAGCGTCCGACCGACTGACGGACGTCGCATAAGGGACAACGGCCGTCGCCCCCACCGGGCGACGGCCGACCCTGTTCCGCGGCGACATCGCGTAGGGAGTGAGCCATGAACCACGATGCCTATGGCGACGACTATCTGCGCGGCATCCTGAAGTCGGTGCGGACCGTGGCGATGGTGGGTGCCAGCCCCCACTGGAACCGGCCGAGCTATTTCGTGATGAAGTACCTGCAGGCGAAGGGCTACCGGGTCATTCCGGTCAACCCGGGTGCCACCGGGCAGGAGATCCTGGGCGAGACGACCTACGCCGCGCTCCGGGACGTGCCCGTCCCCTACGAGATGGTCGACATCTTCCGCAATTCGGAAGCAGCCGGACCGATCACGGACGAGGCCGTCGCATGCGGCGCGAAGACGGTCTGGATGCAGATCGGCGTGCGCAACGATGCCGCCGCCGCACGCGCCGAGGCCGCCGGCCTGACGGTCGTCATGAACCGCTGCCCGAAGATCGAGTATTCCCGCCTGTGCGGCGAACTCGGCTGGAGCGGCGTCAACACCGGCATCATTTCGAGCAAGCGCCGCCGCGCTTGATTCCAGGACAGGCCCCGCCAAGCGACCCGAGGCATGAGCGATGACCGGCGATAGACCGCGCTACGGTATCGAGACGCTGGCGATTCACGCCGGCGCCTCCCCCGACCCGATGACCGGCGCACGTTCGACGCCGATCTACCAGACGACCTCGTTCGTCTTCGAGGACGCCGACCAAGCGGCATCGCTCTTCAACCTGCAGACCTACGGCTACATCTACTCGCGGCTCGGCAATCCCACTGTCTCGGTGCTGGAGGAGCGGGTCGCGACGCTGGAGGGCGGCCGTGGCGCCATCGCGACGGCCTCGGGGCATGCGGCGCAGATGCTCGCCTGCTTCACGCTGCTGCAGCCGGGCGACCACATCCTGGCGTCGAACAAGGTCTATGGCGGGACGATCACCCAGTTCACCCGGACCTTCGCCAAGTTCGGCTGGCAGGCCACGCTGGTCGATCCCGACGATCCGGAGAATTTCCGCCGCGCCCTGACGCCGGAGACGAAGATGATCTTCGTCGAGAGCCTGGCCAATCCCGGCGGCGTGGTCGTCGACCTGGAGAAGGTCGCCGCCATCGCGCACGAGGCGGGCATTCCGCTGGTGGTCGACAACACCCTCGCCTCGCCGTTCCTGTGCCGGCCGATCGAGTGGGGGGCGGACATCGTTGTCCACTCGACGACGAAGTTCCTGTCGGGCCACGGCAACGCCATGGGCGGAATGGTCGTCGACAGCGGGCGGTTCGACTGGTCGCGCAACGACAAGTTTCCGAGCCTCAGCCAGCCGGAGCCGGCCTATCACGGCCTGCGCTTCCACGAGACCTTCGGCGATCTGGCGATGACCGTGCACGGCCACGCCGTCGGCCTGCGCGACCTCGGTGCGGCGATGGCGCCGATCAACGCCTTCCTGACGATCACCGGCATCGAGACGCTGCCGCTGCGCATGGAACGCCACGTCCGCAATGCGGGCGCGGTCGCCGCCTATCTGGAAGCGCATCCCGAGGTCGCGTGGGTGTCCTATGCCGGCTTGCCCTCCAGCCGGCACCACGCGCTGGCGCGGAAATACCTCCCGCTCGGCGCCGGGTCCGTCTTCACCTTCGGGCTGAAGGGCGGCTACGAGGCGGGCGTCCGCGTCGTCGAGGCCTGCAACATCTTCTCCCACCTCGCCAACGTCGGCGACACGCGCAGCCTGATCCTGCATCCGGCATCGACCACCCACCGCCAGTTGGCGCCGGAGCAGCAGGTGGCGGCGGGCGCCGGGCCGGACGTCATCCGCCTGTCGGTGGGGATCGAGACGGTGGACGACATCATCGCCGACCTGGACCAGGCGCTGGCGAAGGCCTGATCGCAACGTCGGACTGAGCGGTCACGCGGCGCGGCGCAGCGTCGCCGTCATCAAGCCCGCACCGATCAGGATGCTGCCGCCGAGCCTGTTGAAGACGGCCTGGACCGACGGACGCCGCATCCAGTCGCGCGCCGCTCCCGCCAGGACGGCATAGAGCGTCGCGTTGAGCGTGGCGAGCACCAGGAACGTGCCGCCGAGGAGGGCGAACTGCGGCAGCATCGGCGCGGTCTGGTCGACGAACTGCGGCAGGAAGGCGACGAAGAACATGATGCCCTTCGGGTTCGAGGCGGTCACCGCGTAGACCCGCCACGCCATCGCCCGCGTCCCGCGCGGCGGTGCCGATGAAGGCCGGGCGCCTGCCGTCGCGACAGGCGCGCGCCACATCCGGATGCCCAGGTAGACGAGGTACGCGGCTCCCGCCCATTTCAGGATCGCGAACAGCAGCCCGGAGGCCGCCATCACCGCGCCGAGCCCCGCCAGGGAACAGCACATGGCGGTGAAGTCGCCCAGGGCGACGGCTGGAACCGTTCGCCAAGCCGACCGGCGCCCCTCGCTGATCGCATAGCTGAGGACGAGGAGGATGGTGGGGCCGGGCGTCACCAGGAGAAGTGTGCAGGCGGCCACATAGGCCAGCCAGAGTTCGACGGTCATTCCTCACCTCGCAGCAGTCCGAAGCGAGCAAGCCACCGGCCGGCCCGGCGCGCAATCGGCATCGCGCGCCGGGCTCGGCTTCTACTCGCCGCCGCCGAGACCGTGGACGTAGATGGCCAGCATCTTCACCGTCGCGGGGTCGAGCCTACCGGTCCAGGCCGGCATGACGCCGTGCCGTGGCCGGGAGATCTGGGCCGCGACCGCCTCCAGGCTGGAGCCATAGAGCCAGATGCCGTCGTTGAGAGCGGGCGCGCCCAGGGAGCGGTCGCCGGCACCTGCGGCACCGTGGCAGGCCGCGCAGTTGTCGGCGAACAGCTTGGCGCCGCGCGTCGCCGCCGCCGGGTCGGTCGCCCTGTCCGTCAGCGAGAGGACATGCTGGGCGAGATCCAGGACCTCGGCGCGCGCCAGGATCCCGTCGCCGAAGACCGGCATCTGCGACGTGCGGGTGTTCGGATCGTCGAAGCGAACACCGTGCAGCAGGGTGACGTGGATGTCCTGCAGCGTCCCGCCCCAGATCCACGAGTCGTCCGCGAGCGACGGATAGCCGACGCGCCCGGCGCCCCCCTGCCCGTGGCACGGCACGCAGTTGTCGGCGAAGGCCGCCCGACCACCGGTCATCGCGAAAGAGCGCAGATCGGGATCGGCCTGGATCGCCGCGAGATCCATCGAGGCCAGCCGGTCGAACGTCTCGGCCCGGCCAGCGCGCACCTCCGCCAGATGGTTCTCCAACTCGACCCGCTGCGAGAAGCCGGCCAGCCCCTTGGTGTAGCCGCTCAGGCTCGGCCATGCGGGATAGATGAAATAGTAGCCGATCGACCAGACGATCGTCGCGTAGAAGACGTAGAGCCACCATTTCGGCAGCGGGTTGTTGTACTCCTCGATCCCGTCCCACTCGTGGCCGGTGGTCTCGACGGTCCGGCCGGAGTCCTTTTGATTTCTCGTCGGCATGTCTCAGCCCTTTCCGCTCGTCCGATCGCGGCCGGTGCCTTCCGGCCGGTCGTCGCGCAGAGGAATTTCGGCATCTCGTTCGAAGCGCTTGGCGTTGCGCGGCCAGAAGGCCCAGGCGGCGATGCCGAGGAAGATCAGCATCATCCAGACGACCCAGAACGACCGCGCCAGTTCCGACAGTTCGGCGAGGCTCATTGCTGGAGGTCCTCCGCCCGGTACTTCGAGAAGTCGACCATCCGCCCGAGGATCTGCAGATAGGCGACGAGGGCGTCCATCTCGGTGATCTGGCCCGGCCGGCCATCGAAATCGCCGATCGCCGCCTTCGGATAGCGGGCCAGGATGTCGGTCGTATCCGCATCCGCCGTCGCCTGGGCGACGAGGTCGTTGCGTGCGTTCTCGACCTGCTCGTCGCTGTAGGGAACACCGACGGTGCGGTTCGCCCGCAGATGGTCGGCGATGTCGGAATAGCGGAGCGACCGCTCGGCCAGGAAGGCATAGGCCGGCATGATCGATTCCGGCACGACCGCACGGGGGTCGATCAGGTGCGCGACATGCCAGTCGTTCGAATACTTGCCGCCGACCCGGGCCAGATCGGGCCCGGTCCGCTTCGACCCCCACTGGAACGGGTGGTCGAACATGCTCTCGGCCGCGATGCTGTAGTGCCCGTAGCGCTCGACCTCGTCACGGAAGGGCCGGACCTGCTGGCTGTGGCAGTTGTAGCAGCCCTCGCGGATGTAGATGTTGCGGCCCATGAGTTCGAGCGGCGAATAGGGCCGCACACCATCGACCTTCTCGATCGTCGATTCGATCGTGAACAGCGGCACGATCTCGACGAGGCCGCCGATGGACACGGTGATGAGAGAGAGCACCAGCAGCAGGATGCTGTTCTTCTCGATCAGCTGATGCTTGCGGAAGATCTTCGCGGAAAGGGACATCTCGCCTCACTCCCCCGCGACGGCGGCGGCGCCGCCCGGTGCGTGCACGACGTCGGGGGACATCTCTTCCGCCTCGCCGACGATCGTCCGGTACAGGTTGTAGGCCATCATCAGGGACCCGATCAGGAACAAGATCCCACCCAGGGCGCGGATCAGATAGAAGGGGTGCATCGCCTCCACGGTCTCGACGAACGAGTACTGGAGGAAGCCGAGGCTGTCGTAGGCGCGCCACATCAGGCCCTGCATGATCCCAGAGACCCACATCGAGGTGATGTAGAGGACGATGCCGATCGTCGCGGTCCAGAAGTGCCAGCTCACCAGCCGCATCGACCACAGCTCGCGCTTGCCCCACAGCACCGGAACCAAGTGGTAGACGGCACCGAAGGAAATGAAGGCGACCCAGCCGAGCGCGCCGGAATGGACGTGGCCGATGGTCCAGTCGGTGTAGTGCGACAGGCCGTTCACGGCCTTGATCGACATGACCGGTCCCTCGAACGTGCTCATGCCGTAGAAGCCGACCGAGACCACAAGGAAGCGCAGGACAGGGTCGGTGCGCAGCTTGTCCCAGGCGCCCGAGAGGGTCATCAGGCCGTTGATCATCCCACCCCAGGACGGCATCCAGAGCATCACGGAGAAGGTCATGCCGAGGGTCTGCGACCAGTCGGGCAGCGCCGTGTAGTGCAGGTGATGCGGGCCCGCCCAGATGTAGAGGAAGATCAGCGCCCAGAAGTGGATGATCGACAGGCGGTACGAGTAGACGGGCCGGTTCGCGCGCTTCGGGATGAAGTAGTACATGATCCCGAGGAAGCCGGCGGTGAGGAAGAAGCCGACCGCGTTATGGCCGTACCACCACTGGGTCAGCGCGTCCTGCACGCCGGCGAAGGCCGAATAGCTCTTCGCGCCGAAGAAGGACACCGGCACCGACAGGTTGTTCACGATGTGCAGCATCGCGACGGTGACGATGAAGGCGAGGAAGAACCAGTTCGCCACGTAGATGTGCGGCTCGCGCCGCTTCATCAGCGTGCCGAGATAGACGACGAGGTAGAGGACCCAGACGACCGTCAGCCAGAGGTCCACATACCATTCCGGCTCGGCGTACTCCTTGCTCTGGGTGATGCCCAGCACGTAGCCAGATGCGGCCAGCACGATGAAGAACTGGTAGCCCCAGAAGAGGAAGTTCGCCACCGTCCGACCGCCGAACAGCTCGGCCCGGCAGGTGCGCTGCACCGTGTAGAGGGAAGTGGCGAACAGCGCGTTTCCGCCGAACGCGAAGATGGCAGCCGACGTGTGCAGCGGCCGGAGACGCCCGAAGGTCGTGTATTCCAGCCCCAGGTCGAGCACCGGGAACGCGAGTTGCAGTGCGATGAACACGCCAGCCGCGAAGGCGACGACGCCCCAGAACATCGTGGCCAGTGTGAACAGCCGGATGACGTCTTCGTCGTAGTCGGGCGAATCCAGAGGTCGCGCACCGCGCGCGACGGCTTCTGCTGCCATGATGCCGATCTCCCCTGCGGCAACCCTGCCGCTTCAGTGCAGGGGGAACCTCGCCGCGAACGAGGCCGACGGCATTGACCCAGATCAAGGCAGAGGAGCCGGGGCGGATGCATGGTCGCCCACGTTGCCGGAGCGTCACGCGACCTGGTCGCGCGCGACGAACGGCGGAACCCGGATTCGGAGCACAGCCATGAACGATCACGGCCTCGGCCTATTCCTCCTGTCGGCCATCGTCGTCCTGCTGGCGCTCGTCGGCCTGTTCCTGGCCAGTCGCGCGGTCGACGGCGGCGTGGAACTGGCCGGCTTCCTTCTGTTCGGCTTCATGACCCTGTTCGGGTTCAGCCTGATCGCGCGCAACACCGGCAACGGACCGGGCACGGACTGAGGCCGATCGGAACGCAGGCGCGGGACACGCCCTCGCCTCCGGGGCCGCCTTGCCGCGACGGCCGAATCGACGGACGATGCCGACCCATCCGAATCAGGGAGACCGGCATGTCCAAGGTCGCGATCGCCGTGGAATTCCACGTGAAGCCCGAGCACCGTACCGCTTTCGAAGCCATCATCCGCGAACATGCCCGCCTGAGCCGAGAGACGGAGCCCGGCTGCGTCCGCTTCGACGTTCTGGTCCCGAAGAAGGATGACGGGCGTATCCTTCTGTTCGAGCTCTACGCCGACGAGAAGGCTTTCCAGGATCACTCGGCGCTGCCGCGCCTGGCCGAGACCCGCGAGCGGTACAAGGACATGATCACCGAGCGCCGCATCACCGTCTGCTCGACCGACTGAGTCGCCGTTCCGAGGGCTTAACCTCAATTTAAGTCGAACCGCCGTTCTCTTCTCAGCAGAGCCCGTCCGTTGGAACGGTTCCGATGGAACTTCGGGAGCGAGGGAATGACGCCTGCCGACTTCGCATCGCTTTGCGTCCTCCTGGTGGACGACAACCGCCATACCCGTGCGGTCGTCCGGACCATCCTGGAGGCGCTGGGCGTCACCAAGCTGCGTGAAGCCGTCGATGGCACCGACGGCATCCAAAAGTTTCAGCTCTTTCCCGCCGACATCATCATCTGCGACAGGGTGATGGAGCCGATGGACGGGCTCGAGTTCGTGCGCCGCGTGCGCACCGGAAACGAAAGTCCGAATCCCTACGTCCCGATCATCATGCTGACGGCGCACACCGAGCTGAACAGGATCGTCGAAGCCCGCAATGCCGGCGTGCATGAGGTGCTCGCCAAGCCGATCTCGGCCAAGGCCCTGGCGGACCGGATCATGACGATCCTGCGCAACCCGCGGCCGTTCGTGCGACGTGGCGAGTATTTCGGGCCGGTGCAGCGTCGCGACCTGCCGGCGGCGGCTGTGGGCTCATGAGGTACGCCCCCATGGTCGGGAATGCGCGGGAATCCGACGACGACCACCGCACGGACCCGGATGCCGGAGACGCCGACGCCGGGTTCGACAGCGAATTCGACCTCGGTGCCCTCGAACGCGCCCAGGCTGCCGTCGACCGCCTGAAGGAGGTCTACATCGCCGACTGGGGGCCGGCGGCGCTCGCCGACATGTACGAGGCCCTGGCGCGAATCGGCCGCCCCGGAGCCGCGAGCGAGAGCAGCTTTCAGGCTTTCTACAGGCTCGCCCACGACATGAAAGGCCAGGGCGGCACGTTCGGATACCCGCTGCTGACGCATATCGGCGAGGTGCTCTGCCGCATGACAGCGGACCGCCGCGATGCCGGCGAGACGGAAGTCGGGGTGCTGCGCGCGCATCTGGACGCCGCGCGGCGCATCATGATGGACCGTATCGAAGGCGACGGCGGCGCCGAAGGCGACCGGCTGGTGCGCGACCTGCAGACGCTGGCCCGCCTGCACCTGCATTGACGGTCTGCCGCCGCGGCTCATAGCCTGCGGCAATGGCCACGGTACCGACTGAACAATCCGAGCGAGACGACCGGTCGAGGCTGCCGTCGGTCGACCGGCTGCTGCGTGCCGATCCCGCGGCAGCGATGATCGACCGCTATGGCCGTGCGGCCACGACCGCGGCGATCCGTGCGGTGCTGGACGATCGCCGCCGTGCCCCCAATCCCACCCCGCCGAACGACGAAGCACTGATCTTCGATTCGGTCGCGGAGCGGCTGGCGCGCGGTGCCCGCTCGTCGCTGCGCCCGGTCTTCAATCTCACCGGAACCGTCCTCCACACCAATCTCGGCCGCGCGCCGCTGCCGCCGGAGGCGATCGCCGCGATGACCGCCGCGGCGGGCGCCTGCAGCATCGAGTTCGACCTGGACACCGGCCGCCGCGGCGACCGCGACGACCATGTCGAGCCGCTGCTTTGCCGGCTGACCGGTGCCGAGGCGGCGACCGTCGTCAACAACAACGCGGCGGCGGTGCTGCTCGTCCTCAACGCCCTCGCGGCGCGCCGGGAGGTCCCCGTCTCGCGAGGCGAACTGGTGGAGATCGGCGGCGCCTTCCGGGTGCCCGACATCATGAACCGCGCCGGATGCCGCCTGCGCGAGGTGGGAACCACCAACCGCACGCACCCGCGCGATTTCGCCGACGCGATCGGCCCGGCCACGGCGCTGCTGATGAAGGTCCACACCAGCAACTACGCGGTCGAGGGCTTCACGGCCACCGTAGACGAGCGCACGATGGCCGACTTGGCCCATGCGCACGGCCTGCCCTTTGTGATCGACCTCGGTGCCGGGCAGCTCGCCGACCTGCGCCGATGGGGGCTGCCGCGCGAGGCGACCCCCGCCGAGGCGATCGCCGCACGCGCGGACATCGTCACCTTCAGCGGCGATAAGCTGCTCGGCGGGCCGCAGGCGGGGCTGATCGTCGGCCGGGCCGACCTGATCGCCAAGATCAAGCGCAACCCGCTGAAGCGCGCGATGCGGCTGGACAAGGTGACGATCGCGGCCCTGGAAGCCGTGCTGCGGCTCTACGAGGACCCGAACCGGCTGGTCGAGCGGCTGCCGGCGCTGCGGCTCCTGACCCGGCCGGCAACGGACATCGCGGCGGCGGCCGAGCGGCTGCGGCCGGTCGTGGCCGCGGCCCTGGGCGAGACGGCGGACGTCACGGTCGTCGCCTGCCGCAGCCAGATCGGCAGCGGCGCCCTCCCCGTCGACCTGCTGGAGAGTGCCGCCCTGCGGATCGCCCCGCGCGGCAAGCGCGGCACCGGCCGGTTCCTCAAGGGGCTAGCCGCCGCCTTCCGGTCTCTCGAACGCCCGGTGATCGGCCGGATCGCCGACGACGCGCTTCTGCTCGACCTGCGCTGCCTCGAGGACGAGGCGGCCTTCCGTGCCCAATTGGGAGCCTTGGCGCCGCCATGATCGTCGCCACCGCCGGCCATATCGACCACGGCAAGACGAGCCTCGTCCGCGCCCTCACCGGCGTCGATGCCGACCGCCTGCCCGAGGAGAAGCGGCGGGGCCTCACCATCGACCTGGGCTTCGCCTACCTGCCCCTGCCCGACGGGACGATCCTGGGCTTCGTCGACGTTCCCGGCCACGAGAAGTTCGTGCGCAACATGCTGGCCGGCGTCGGCGGGATCGACTTCGGCCTGCTGGTCGTCGCCGCCGACGACGGCGTCATGCCGCAGACACGCGAGCATCTGGCGATCCTCGACCTTCTCCAGGTGCCGCGGGGGGCCGTCGCCATCACGAAGGTGGACCGGGTTCCGGAGGAACGGCGCCGCGCGGTCGAGAACGAGGTCGCGGCACTCCTGAAGCCGACGGTGCTGGCGGAGGCGCCGCTGTTCCCGCTCTCCTCCACGACGGGCGCGGGCGTGCCCGAACTCGCCGCCCATCTGACCCGCACGGCCAGGGCGATGCGCCGTGCCGCCGCCGGCGGCGGCTTCCGGCTCGCCGTCGACCGCTGCTTCACGCTGCACGGCACCGGTATCGTCGTGACGGGTACCGCCTTCGCCGGGTCGGTCAGGGTGGGCGACCGCCTCCTCCTTTCGCCTGCCGGGCACGAGGTGCGCGTGCGCGGCATCCATGCCCAGAACCGCGAGACGCATGCGGCACGCGCGGGCGAGCGCTGCGCCCTCAACATCGCCGGCACCGGACTGTCGAAGGACGCCGTGCACCGCGGTGACTGGCTGGTGGCGGCCGACCTCCACGCCCCGACGGATCGCCTGGATGCGGTCGTCCGCCTGCTTCCGGACGCGCCGGCACCGCTGCGCGACCGGACGCCGATGCATCTGCATCTCGGGGCGGCTGACGTCACGGCGCGCGTATCGCCGCTCGCCGGACGGCGCCTCGAAGCGGGAGAGCGTGGCCTCGTCCGCCTGCAGCTGGACCGGCCGATCGGCGCGCTCGCCGGCGACCGCTTCGTTCTGCGCGACCAGTCGGCGCAGCATACGGTCGGCGGCGGCTACGTCCTGGACCCGGCCCCGCCGTTGCGCGGCGCCCGGCGCCCGGAACGGCTCGCGCTGCTCGGCGCCTTCGAGACGAACGACGCGACGGCGGCCCTGGCAGGGGCGCTCGACATCCTGGTCCACGGGTTGGCGTTGGCGCCCTTCCTGACGGCGCGGAACCTGTCCGAATCCGACAGGGGCGCGCTGCTCGCCCGCGTGCCGCTCGTCCGGATCGGCGAGGGCGATGCGGCGATCGCCTTCGCGCCGGCGCACTGGGACGTGCTGCGATCCGAAATCCTGCGGGCGCTCGGCGCCTGGCACGAACGGCATCCCGACTCGCCCGGCCCCGATCCGCGCCGGCTGCGCATCGCGATGGCCGGCAGGCCTCCGGTGGCGACGTTCGACGCCGCGCTGGCGGCGCTGGTAAAGGCCGGCGACGTTCGCCGCGAAGCCGGCTGGGTCAGGCTGCCCGGGCATGAAGCCCAGCTGTCTTCCGCCGACGCGAAGCTGTGGGCGCGAATCGAGCCGCTGCTCGATGCCGCGGGCCTGCGGCCGCCGCGCGTGCGCGAGATCGCCGAAGCGCTGGGGCTGAACCACGAGCCTGTGACCGCTGCACTGCGGCGTCTCGCCCGCATGGGAATCGTCATGCCGGTCGCCGACAACCGGTTCTTTCCGCCCCGCGCCCTCGTCGCCCTGGCGCACATGGCGCGTGAGGCCGCGGACGCCGACGGGGGGAGCTTCACCGCGGCGCAGTTCAAGGACCGCACCGGCATCGGCCGCAACGTCACGATCCAGCTGCTGGAATTCTTCGACGCGCGCGGTCTCACGCGCCGCGAAGGCGACCGGCGGCGGATCGTCGGCGCGATTCCCGACCTTTTTCCCGATCCCGATGCGCCCGCCTCTGCGCTCGTCACTGGCGCCGCAGATACGGCGTCCCCGGGACAGGCCGATCAGCCGAGGGTCGAGACCGCGTCGGCGGAGTAGCGCATCTCGCGCATCGGCCGGACCTTCGCCGTCGTATCCGCCCAGATCGGATGCGCCTTGTACGCCTCCAGTGCCGCCGCATCCGGAAACTCCGCATAGACGACCAGGTCGATCTCGTCGGAGAGCGGATCGGTCTTGCCGTTCACCATGACTTCGAACGCGTCGGAATGCGGAATGTCGCCGAGGCGCATGAGGCCGTTGCGGACGGTCTCGATGTCCACGCCGGGGCGGACGCTGAAGAAGACGATGTGACGGATCACGCTGGACATCCCGGATCTGCGAAACGAGGGGCGTTGATGCGTCGTGGACGCATGGCGGTCAAGCCGTGCGGGCGCATCATCGGTCCTTGCCGGCCGGGACGTCAGGCCGCACAAGTCCGGCATGACGAACGAACGACGAATCCTGATCGGGATGTGCGTCCTGGTCGGGGTGAACCAACTCGGCTTCGGCGGCATCGTGCCGACTCTGCCGCTCTACGCGCAGTCGTTCGGCGTCTCGGCGTCCGCCGTCGGCCTGACCATCGCGATCTACGGCTTGGCGCGCTTCGCCCTGGCCGTCCCCGCGGGATACCTCTCCGACCGGCTGGGGCGCCGGCCGACGCTCGCCATCGGCTGCCTGCTCTCCGCCGCCGCCAACGTCTGGTGCGGCCTGGCGACGGGCTATCCGGAGTTCGTGATCGCCCGCTTCGCCGCAGGCGCGGGTGCGGGCCTCATCCTGACCACGGGCCAGATCGTGCTCGCCGACATAACGACGCCGGAGCGGCGCGGCCGGGTCATCGCGATCTACCAGGGCGTGTTCATCTTCTCGGTGGGCATCGGCCCCTTCCCCGGCGGCCTGCTGGCCGAGCATCTCGGCCTCGCGGCACCCTTCCTCGCCTACGGCATCGCCGGCGGCATCTCCGCCGCGGTCGCGTGGTTCGCGGTCAAGGAGACGCGCGACCTCTCCCGGATCGGCAGTGCATCCGGCGGCGCGCGTCCGGGCTTCACCGCCCAGGTGAGGCTCCTGACGCAGCAGACGGGATACATGCTCGTCTGCCTGATCATGTTCATGAACGCGGTCGCCCGCACCGGCGGCCTCTTCAACATCGTGCCGGTGATCGGCGCCGTGCGGCTCGGCCTCTCCGCCGGTCAGATCGGCGGCGGCCTCGCCGTCGGCAGCATCGTCGGCCTGCTCGCCGCCTATCCGGCGGGGATGCTGGTCGACCGGTTCGGCCGGAAGGCGGTGATCGTCCCGTCGACCGTCATCTCCGGCGCATCGATGCTGCTGTTCGCGGCCGCCCCCGACTACACGTGGTTCGTCGCGGCCTGCGTCATCTGGGGCATCGCCAGTTCGATCGGCAGCGCGGCACCCGCCGCCTATGCCGCGGATTCCGCCCCGCCCGGGATGAATGCCCTCACCATGAGCACCTACAGGATGGTCGGCGACGCGGGCTACGTCATCGGCCCGATCGCCCTCGGCCTCATCGTCGACCTGCAGGGCGCGGACGCGGCTCTCTTCGTCGCGGCCGCCATGCTGGTCGGGATGGGCACGCTGTTCCTGATCTACGCCCCGGAAACCTATCGCGGCCGGCGTCAGACCTGAGGCGCCGCGTTCGGCCAGGTCGCAGGCGCGATCGAGCGGTACGGCAGACCGTCCTTGAAGCTGAACTGCTGCAATGCGCCGAAATTCGAGAACAGCACGGCCCGGTCGAATGTCGACGTTCCGTCGCGGGGATACAGGCACACGAGGCTGCCGCTTATGGCCACCTTCTCAGCCGCCGGCGATGCGCAATACCCGCCGTGCTGATCGGCGGTCAGCAGGGCGCCCTTGCCGACCGAGATCCAGTGCGATCCGACGCGGCGATAGAACCCGCCCAGCAGTTCCACATCCTGCTTGGCGACCTGGTCGCGCGACGGCCCCGGCTGCGTGGATTGACAGCCGGCGAGCAAAACCGCCCCGGCGACGACGGCTACAGACCTTCTCATGCCCCACCCCCTGAACGAACGCGAGACGAATCCTTTCACGGGGATCGTGTCAGCGTCGCTGTCGGCCATCACTATCATGCCGAAGAAGTCTGACATGCATATGTATTCACATACGGTCGCGAGCGATTTCTGCCGGTCAGATCAAGGACATCCGGACAGTTGCAGCACCGGCCGGTCCGGCAATTTTCCTCGGTTCCGTCCGGCGGGATCTTGCACGGCATCCGGGCTCTCCTCAGCGAATGCGTCGCCTCGCGATCGACGAAGCGGCACCGGCACGGGTCGTTGCAACTGGAGTGCCGAAGACTATGCTTCGGTCCCCGGGCTCGCTCGGAACACGGGACGATCGGCGGTGGGCCGGCCCTGCCTCCGAAGAGAGCAGAAGCCGCAACGGCAGGCAGCGCCGACGTAACGTCGTTGCCGCGGAACGACGGAAGGGAAACGCACCCCGGTGGGGCGCCTGGTCTTCAAAACCCGGAACGCCTATCCCTAGCCGTCCCGTTGCGTACCGTAACCGCCTGATTTGTCACGGTTCCGCGCGGCGCCTATCCCGTCCCGTCCCGCTCGATTTAGCGCCGTGCCACCGCGTTGGGTGGCATTTTGGGTGGCAAAGCAGCTTCTTGAGCACGCATATCCGGAAGCGCGCCGCTAAGAGGTATGAGCGCCTGTACGTATGCTCCTCGGGGTTAGAAATTGGATGTCGATGGAACCGAAGCCGCAGCGTAGGTTTCTTTCCCGCGTTGACGATGTGTATACGGTCAGCCCATATTCTCTTGCAACACGACAAAACGCGACACAACGCGACACGCGCAAACCAGAAGGAGAGGTTCAATGACCGCCGCAGTGCTCGAGCGCGACGACGCTCGCCAGCGTCGGACGCAAACGATTAACATACGTCTGCCGGAGCCGATCAAGGAGCGGATCGACCGCGCGGCGAAGGCGCTGGGTAAGACCCGTACCGAATTTCTAGTCGATAGCGCCAGTCAGCGTGCGGAGGATGTTCTCCTTGAACAGCGCTTTTTTCAGCTAGATGACAAGCGCTATGAGGAGTTCATGGCCGCACTCGACCGGCCGCCAGAAGCGCCCGAAAAGCTTCGGAAGCTGATGGCTCGAAAGGCTCCATGGGAGAGATAGTGGTCGCGTCTAGATCAAAGGGGGCGCTTCAAGTGAGCGCCCCCGAACCTCTTCGGGCGGATCATGACATATCGGCTTTTGACTGTGGCAAGCCGGCCCTCAATGAGTGGCTGAAAAGCAAGAGCCGGTCAGTTGACGGCCTGACGGCGCGTACCTTCGTCGTCTGTTCCGAGGGGCACGTCTGCGCCTATTACTGTCTCGCCGCCGGGTCCGTGGAACGCAAAACGCTTCCTAGCGCCAAATTCAGAAAGAACACGCCGGAACAGGTCCCGGTAATCATTATCGCACGTCTAGCGGTCGCCGTAGACGCCCACGGATACGGTCTTGGCTCAGGGCTTTTGAAAGATGCTTTGCTGAGATGCATCCAGGTTGCAGATACGGTGGGCGTTAGGGCAGTTCTGGTCCATGCGATAGACGACGAGGCCGTCGGCTTCTATAGAAAGCACGCCTTTATGGAATCGCCGCTGGATCCACGTACGCTCCTGCTGCCGGTGGAAGCAATCAAGGGTGCGGCATCGGGCTAGATACTCCCTGACAACTACAAAGAAAGCCCCGCCAGCGTCGCCAGCGGGGCGCCATCTCGGAAAGGCGCCGCCCGGCGTAGCGATCGCCGGGCGGCCAGTTGTGGGGCCGACGCTCCGCATGGGGCGTCATTCGGGGAACTGCGCGGGTGGGCCCCTGGTTCCGGTCGCCTGCAGTAGCAGCCCGTCGGCTTTCGCCATCGCGACCAGATCGGCCTCGAACTGCCGCTCCTCCTCGCCACAGTGCGCGGAAGAAGATGCCCCGCCAGCGGGACCTCGAAATAAGGCGGCCGCCCGGCGGCGGGGAGCCGGACGGCCAGGGAGTATCGACGCGCCGAAGGGGCTGGCACGTCAGTACGGGAACAACTCAGGCGCCGACAGGTTCCGGGACCGATGAGAGATCAGCCGGCGGGCGCCCCCTCGCACACCGCCTGCAGGTCGGCCATCGCGGCGTTGAAGGCGGCGAACTCCGGATCGTCCGGAATCGGCGGCCAGCCCGTCACCAGCATCTCGATCTTCCGCCGGATGCCGCGATAGGTCCGGGACGGGCGCCGCTTGATCTCGGCTTCCGCCGCGCCGAACCGGTCGAGCATCGGTTGCCAGTCGGGATCGGTGATGAGGAGGTCGAGCGACTGGTCGCTCAGCCAATCCGCGAGGTCCAGTAGCTCGCCCTCGGACAGGGCAGCGAGGTCGCAGGTCATGGGATCGGGAACGGGCGCGGTCATGTCCGCACCTCGCCCGTCTCCGGATCGTTCGCGCGCTTCCAACCGCCTGCGCAGTAGAACTCGGCGTCGACCTTCCCACCGGCGGCGAGGGAGGCGGCAACGGCCGCAGCGGACGCGGCGAGAAGCCCCGGCTCGGCATGGTCGAACAGATGCCGGAGCATCAGTTCGGCCTTCCGGTCCCGGTCGTGATCGGTCGTCGCTTCGGCCTCGGGTGCCATGCTCGCGGCATTGTCGGCGATGCGCCGCAGGAAGTCCCCCACCTGCTCCAGGATCTCCTGCAAGGCGTCAGTGCATCTCGGATAGCCGAGCACCGCGTCGATCGCCCCCGCGGCTTCGGAGGCGGCCGTGTGCAGGTCGTAGAGCTCCACCGCTGACAGGTCGCCCATCGCGTCGACCAGATGGTCGGTCATGGGAATGCGAAGGTCGCTCATGCCCGCACCTCGCCTGCCAGGGTGCGGAGGTCGGCGACGATGGTATCGAGCCAAGGCCGCCATTCGGCATCCTCGACCAGCTCGCCATCCTCGGCCGCGACGTCGTAGTCGGTCCAGAAGCGGCAATCGTGGGCGCTAAGATCCTCGTCCTCGGGATCGTCCACTTCGGGGCGGGCGCCGTACGCGGCGCGCCACAGGGTCAGCTTCGCGAGGATGCCGGCCGGGGTGCGGGCCTCCTTTCGGAACACGTCGCGCAGCGCGTGCCCCGCGGCCTCGCACGCTCGGTTCCACGCCGCATGCTCAGCGGTGGTCATCTCGGAAAACCGGCCGGCTTCAATGCCGGAGGGCCCCAACTCCAGCTTGACGGCATGCAGCCGGCGGAACGTCGCGACCAGCGCCAGCAGCTCAGCATCGTCGTCGGCGACCATCGGGCCGGTCACGTCGGCGTCGAGCGGGACTGCGGCCTTTGCCGCGGTGATGCCGGTCACAAGCGCCGCACCGGCGCCGAGCAATACTGCGCGGCGCGTGGGCAAGGTTCGGGTATTATCGGAATCAGCCATGATCCGGGCTCCTGACAGCTTCGGGTGGTGGTCAGGCCGGGCGCGGTGCTCGTAACACCCGCTCGGCCGCTTGTCGTTTTCGCGCCTATGCGATAACGTGGTTACAGCTTAAGCACCGGGCTTAAGACGTGTCAAGGCGATCAGATGATAACAGGGGCACAAGCGAGGATGGCGCGCGCGGCGCTTCGTCTCGGCGTTCGCGACGTAGCGGAAGCCGCCAAGGTGTCCCCTGCGACGGTCACCCGGATCGAAGCTGATAAGCCTGCGAACGCCTCCACCCTTGCCGCCATCCGCGCCGCGCTGGAATCGGCCGGCGTCGAGTTCATCGCGGAGAACGGCGGCGGGCCGGGGGTGCGGTTGAGGAAGTAGGCGGAGTAAGCCTGCACTCCGCGGTTGCGAATCGTTTTAGCTGAAAGCTATCTTTCTCCACCATTGGGAGTTGGAGGGGGACGAAATGAACGATTCCGAACGACGCCTACCACCCGCGGACGGTGGCGCGGACAAGCTTCCGTGGGAGCCGCCGATCCTGCGTGAATACTCGCTCGAGGAGGCGGAGCGGATCCGGCCGGGGCTTGTGGAAGAGCTCCGCAAACAGGCGGCGGAGAAGGCGCGGAAGTAGACGCGGCGCCCCGTAGAGGCGCGCCCCAGCCCGGAACCCCCGTCCGAACGTGGCGGGATATGGCGGTGCCGCAGAACCTGACTGCCGGTCAGGTTATCGCGGTCGCCGCAGAACCTGTGCACCGCTCAGGCTATTGTGGGATTTCCCCACGATAAGGCCGGGGTGGGAATTTCCCACTTCGGAAGCCCGCCGGGCTCGAAATGTGGTCCACGGGCGTATTACCCGCCCCAGGGGCATTTCGGTCCCGGCGCATGGCGGTGGGGATTCCCGCCTCCAAGGCCGGGCCGTGCTGCTGACGGACACTGCCAAGGTCGCCTGGCAGATGCTTATCGTGACTATACGAGTAGGACTAGGCTGTGCACGACATGGACGGGCACCTTTGCAACGGCCTCATCGAGAAGCCGGCGGTGCCTTCTGAGGACACTGGCGAATAGGTCGCGGACGGCTATCGCACTTCCCGTATCTTCGCCGGCACGCCTCAGCTGCCGTACTATCTTATCAGCCTTGGCGACGTTCCTCTCATCAGAGGATATCTGCCGGTGCAGTAGACTGCACAACTCCGTTGGCCCCATTACCCCCCTCCAACGTGCTAGTCAAAGTGCCGCGAATAGGTACATTCAAACGTCGCCGTTGCGCGCTGCAAGTACATCTTTTGAGGTAGATTTGCCTGGAAAGCTCAGGCCGCCCGCTTCCGCAGCTCCGCCGCCGCATAGTCGAGCAGGTCGCGCGCCATCTCGGCGGCCCGGACGGGCGAGATGGGGCGATGCAGGACGACGTCGCCATCGCCGACGCGTAGCATCAGCCCGTGATCGGGATCGGTGATGAAGCCGGCGAAGGTGGCGCGGCGGATGCGGGGCGCGTCGGTCACGCGCTGCCGTCCGTCGGGCCGATGGTGTCGGCCGGAACGAATGCTTCCACGAGCCCGGCACCGGCGGCGGCCTCGCGTACGGCCTGCCGGGTCTCCAGCAGCACGGCGACGCTGGCGCGCATCTCCTCGGCGCCTTGGGCGAACTCGGTCATATGGTCGAGCAGCCGGATGAGCAGGGCGTGCCGCCGCTTCTTCGGCATGCGGTCCCAGGCGCCGGACGTGACCCAGCCCCGGTACGTGTCCAGGATGGCGATGGTTGCCGGAATGCCGTTCGGCTTCTCGGTCACGCCGCTTGCTCCCGCTCGGTCCAGAACGGTTCGTCGTAGGTGGTCATCGCCAGGCCGCCGCGTCGGAGGCGTAGGTGGACGAGCCGGCCGCCGCTGGTGAAGGCGGAGCCGAACGCCTCCGCGCCCCGTGCGTGCTGCGTGGCGGCAATGTCGATCATGGCGGCGTCCCGGCCGCCGAGAACATCGGCCTCGCCCCAGGCCGGCAGCCAGGGGTGCAGATAGGCGCCCTCGATTTCGACGGCCTCATGGTCCCGTTCGTGGTCGACCAGCGCGGCGCGCATCCTGCGCAGGCTGGGGGACCATCCGGCGAGCACGACCGAGCCCAGGGTCGTCGGGTCGCCCTTCGGCCGGCAGTGCTTGCGCAAGAAGCGCGGTGCATCCGCGATGAGGTCGTCCACGTCGGCCACGCCGCCCTCGGAGCCCAGGTAGCGGTGCAGCAGCGCCAGGAAGGGCCCGTAGGCGCCGACGCCGGCCATCGCAGCCCCCAGGTGCGGCAGCATCGCCGACTTCCCCATGTGAGGCCCGATGCCCGGCGTACCGATCATGACGGAAGCCGAATCGTGCTGGATCAGGATCTCGCGCTCGTCGGCGACGACGTTCAGGATCGACATGGGGGCCCCTCCTGCCGCGGCACCAGCCGGCCAGCGCCGGCTACGTACGGGATAGCAGCCGTGGTGAGAGCGGCTCCGATAGCCCCGAGGATTCCGGGGATCGAAGCGCCGACGATCGTTCCGGCTGCGGCGGCGACAAGTCCGATTGCTGGCGGCATGACTTCTCCTATCGCACCGGCACGCGGCGGGACCGCTCGAATTTGTCGAGCGTGTTCGCCATGGCCCGCTTCACGATGCCGGGCGTCGCCAGGGCGATGCCGCGTGCAACCGCCGCCTCGACTGCGCCGGGGTCGTTCGCGCCGCGGGCGTCCACGGTGTAGTAGCTGATCGTGTCGCCGCCCCGACTCGCCTCCGGAGCGGCCACTCGCGGCGCCGAGAGCGCGCGCACGCCGAGATGGCCGGACGGGCTGCGGGTGAGCGGCATCACCGCCTCCGGGCCCGCCTCACCCATCAGGCCCATCCCCTTGGCCATCGGGAACAGCGTCGGCCGATCGACGATGCCGCCGGTCGCGAAGGGCGTGATCTCCATGCCGCGGTCGAAGGCGCCGCCCATGGCGAAGCCGCCGCCGGGGATGCCGGCCGATGCCGCGTCGCCAATCATGCTGCCGCCGAAACCGAACGTACCGCCGCCGGCTCCGCCGCCGAACATGCCGCCGAAGGCGCTGCCCAGAATGCCGCCGATGCTGTCGAGCGTCGGCGCGTTGGTGCCGAACAGCGCGTTCTTCAGCGGGTTGATCGCGGCCAGCCGGAACATCTCCTGCCC
>NZ_JBEPTK010000018.1 GCF_040549485.1 Constrictibacter sp. MBR-5 | reverse complement strand
GCCTTGTTGTGGACACCGAACGTCGCCGCTTCCAGACTGACTTCGATCGGCGCGCAGCCATAGACGTCCGTCCACGCTTGTCTCACCACCTCCAAAGGGTTGGCGAGGTCGCGATCGCAGTCGGCCGCGATTGCTCGCGCGACAAGCCGGGAAGCGGCGAGGGACATATTCGCCGGCGTCACGACGCCGCGGTCGGCAATCCTGATCCGGATCATCATGATCCTGCCTCGTCGGAACAGCGGTCGACTTCAGCCGGCGGGGCTTCAAACTCGCTATCAGATGGTGATGTGGCATTTGTCGTGGCGATGTTCCCGCCAGGTGCACCGAACGCATTCTTGACCTGCTCGTCGATCGCCAACAGACGACGGATGCGCTCTATTGGGCTGAGCCGATTGGGGAGGCGACCCACCAGGTAGTCGCGAAACTCGCGCTGGAACTTGGCGAGAATGCGGGGCCGCCAGCGTTTCGTGCGGGGATCGATCGCATGGTACCGTTCGACCCATTCGTTCACCCACCGCCGATCTGGGTCGATCGGTGCGCAGCAAGCGATGCAGTCGGGCTCATCGCAGAATTTGCGGAGGTTGACGTCGTGCGGGAGCGGCCCGTGATGATCCTCGTAGATGATTCGGCGCGCTTGCAACCTGTATCGGATCTTTCTTCGTTGGAGGACAATATCCGATGGCGGATAGATCAAGTGTACACCTTTTCGGGTGGATAGGCGGTGAATGCGGGCGATGAGATGTTTGCGGTCCGTCGCGGAGAGATCCAGCATGATGCATTCCTTGATTATTTTTATGAGCAAAGCTATCAGGTATATGCGGATGTTGTCGAAATGGAAATGGCCGCGCCCGGCTGGTATTACGCTGTACCATTTTTCGATGCATGGGGGAGGATCGTTAAAAGTTACCATTTGTCGATATGTTGTGAGTCACCCCAAAATCCATAGTAATTACTCATTCATAACCTCCAACTAAAAGCACCCCAAAACCCATAGTATCCTTACGGATACTACGAGCATTGTGATTCTTGTAGCCGGAGGCCCGAAGATGCGGCCAGTTCCGCGACAAAAACTTGGTTGTTGGCCTTCGGTTCGGCCTTTCGTATCTGCTACCGTCCACGGCTTCGGCAGCCGCGGCTTCGCCGCGCCCGCCGCTACCGTCGAAATCGGTCACCGCGTCGCTCGCTCGCACCCGCTGCGCGGCTGCTCCCGAGCTTCCGCGATGGGCTGCTTGCGCGGGGGATCTCGCTTCGAAGGAGGGCGCGGTCGCGCCCCTCGGTCGAAGACCCAGTGCCGACTTCGGAGCCTGAAGACGCTTCCAGCTTTGCAGCGTTCGAGGGCTTCGCATCTCGGCCCTGGCGCCGGCTCAGCAGCGCCGCCAGGCGCGTCGGGTAGATCGGGGTCAGCTCGGATCAGTTCGGCTCCCCGCGTGGCTCCCAGCGCGTCCCAATCCGGATCAGGAACCCCGGAGGCCTGAAACCAATGTGGAAGAACCGCCCGCAGTCTCAGATCAGGTTCGAGAGAGCGCGCTTCATTCCCAAGACGGTAGACGTTGCGAGCGATAGCGAGCAACCGTCTTAATCACGAACGGCTGCGCCGCCGCGGATGGCCCCGACGGGTGCCGGCATCTCCACCCACAACCGTTGCCGGGTGAAGGCGATCATCACTGCTCCGTTTGGAATGCGCGGGCTGACTTCCCCATGCCGGAAGCAAATCGGCCGGAAATGGTCTGCATCCACGCTCGGGTGCCCGGCGAACGCGTCGTATTGGAGGACGCGTTACCGCCCAATCCCCCACCTGGTTGATACCCACGCTGTCAATCGCGCCATGTCGGGGATCACGTCCGCGGCGAACCTGGTCGCCTGTATGCCGGGGTGGAGACGGCATAGCAGAGAGGGCAGGATGTCCGGGTCCTTGCCCGCTTGGACCCTGCGCATAACTATGGTGCAGACGGAAAGCTTAGGATTCTGGAGGAAACATGGCGAAGAAGCCGGCAGGCGCGAAGGCAGGTGAGGCGGGTTCGGCCGACAAGAAGGTGAACCCGGCGCTGATGAAGCCGCTTCAGCCGTCGAAGGAGTTGGCGGCCGTGGTGGGTCCCGACCCCCTGCCGCGTCCGCAGGTCGTCAAGAAGCTCTGGGAATACATCAAGAAGCACGATCTCCAGAACCCCGAGAACCGCCGCGAGATCATGAGCGACGACAAGCTGCGGGCCGTGTTCGGAAAGGATAAGGTCACGATGTTCGAGATGAACAAATACGTGGCCCAGCACCTGAAATAGCCAGCTAGATCCGAAGCTTACCGGCGACGCTCGGCGTCCATGACTGCATCTTCGAGCATGTCGAAGGCGATATCGACAATGCGCTCGCCGCGTTCGTGCGCAATGCTGGCGAGCCTTTGGTAGAGATAGTGACCCAGGCGGATCCGGATGATGCCGCGGGCCGTGTCGGGGTCTGTAATTTCTTCGCCGTTCATTGGAGCGGCCTCCTTTTGTACACAATATTTATGCTGGCTTGGCGCGTGGTAGTGCGGGGACGCCTTGAGACCTGGCGGCAGGTTCGGGAGGAGGGGTTCCCCCGGTCACGTTCGATCCGCGACAGATAGGCGATCGAGCTCTCCACCTTCGTCGCACCTCGGTCAGCGTCCGGCCGACCTGTTCCCATCGGTCCCTGATAAAGCTTCCGAACGCCATCGCCATCCTCCAGACCGCCGGTCGGAAGGCGTGAAGGCCGGCCGTCCTTGCACCAAATGTTCTTAATGTGTTCCTATACAGGTGCGTGGCTGGGCGTTTTGCAGCGTCGCTGATCATGGCACGAGCAGCAGCAACGAACCGGGGGCAGGTTGCTGCTGCGGGACCTGTGGTCTAGGAGAAGCGGGATGGGCAGGCAGTCATGACGGACCACCGGGAGATCCAGGTAATCGACCGCAGTAGTGGCGAGGTGGTGCACCGGGTCGACGTGACCGGCAAAGGCGAGGTCGAGTGCGAGCGCATTGCGTCCAAGCTCCGTCAGACGATCAACGAGGAAGAGTTCTATCTCGATGACACCGCAGCGGGTCGGCTGGACTGACGGGCGGATGCCAGGGTGCACCGCATGATGCTGCATGCGATGGCGCTGGGCGTGATGCTGATGGTCTCAGCCGGACAGGTCGTTGCGCAGGAGCGACTCTCCGGCGTCGCCAGCGTCATCGACGGCGACACACTTGAGATCCATGGCACGCGCGTCCGCCTGCACGGCATCGACGCGCCGGAGAGCGCACAGCTGTGCGAGCGACCCTCCGGAAAGACTTGGCGTTGCGGCCAGCAGGCATCGCTTGCCCTGTCCGACCGGATCGGACGCTCGTCTGTGACGTGCCGGCGCACCGACACCGATCGCTACGGGCGCATGGTCGCGGTATGCACCGAGGAAGGCGGCGACATCAACGCCTGGATGGTCGCCGAAGGGTGGGCCGTGGCCTACACCAGCTACTCCAGGGACTATGCCGGCCTGGAGGTGACGGCGAAGGCAGCCAGCAGCAACATCTGGTCGGGCGCGTTCGTGATGCCGTGGGAATGGCGGCGTGGCCAACGCGTCGTAGAAACCCGGCCGCCGAGGGATGCCCGCCGTACCGGCTGCGACATCAAGGGCAACATTAATCGGCGCGGCGACAGGATCTACCATTCGCCGGCAGAGCACTCCTACGCCCGGACACGGATCGACGAGGGCGAGGGCGAGCGCTGGTTCTGCTCTGAGGAGGAGGCCCGGCAGGCGGGGTGGCGTAGATCGGGTCGGTGATCGTGATGGTGTGCCGGTTGCAAGCCGTCGGCGGCACATGGAGCATGACGGAATGACCGCTGAGCAGGAACTGCGGGAGAAGCTCCGCAAAATCGAAGCGTTGTTCGCCGGTGCTGCCACCCCCGGCGAGAAGTCGGCCGCGGGCGCCGCGGCGGGACGGATTCGCGAACGCCTCGAGCGGTCCCGCCAGAAGGAAGCCGTCGACGAGGTCAAGTTCAGCCTGCCCGACCCGTGGTCCCGCCAGCTGTTCATGGCACTTTGTCGCCGCTATGGATTGCGGCCATACCGCTACCGCAGGATGCACCGCCAAAGCATCCTGGTAAGGGCTCCGGCGAGCTTCATCGACACGGTGCTGTGGCCCGAGTTCGAGGAGCTCGATGCCGCGCTCCGCACCTATCTCTCGGAGATCACCGAGCGCGTGATCCGCGAGGAGGTGCACGGCGACACCGGCGAGGCGGACGAAGTCGCCGACCCGGCGCGGATCGGACGTTGACGGGCGACGGCGGCACCGACCGCGAGGTCCTCGCCGGCCTGGTCGAGCGAGTCACCTTCCAAATGAGGAGAATGGCTTCTGCGTGCTGCGCGCAAAGGCGAGGGGGCATCGCGATCTCGTGACGGTGATCGGCCATGCCGCGACCATCTCGCCCGGCGAGTGGAGATCATGGTCTTCTTGCACAGCCACGGCGTCGGCACCGCGCGCGCCGTGCGCATCTTCAGGACCTACGGCGCCGACGCCGTCCAGGTGATGAGCGAGAACCCCTACCGGCTCGCCCGCGACATCCGCGGTATCGGCTTCAAGACGGCCGATGCGATCGCCATGCGGCTCGGCATCGAGCCGACCGCGATGATCCGCGTCCGCGCCGGCATCTCCTATGCGCTGGCCGAGGCGATGGACGACGGGCATTGCGGCCTGCCGACCGCGGACCTGGTGCCCCTCGCCGTGGAACTGCTGAAAGTCCCGGCAGACCTGGTCGAGAGCGCGCTGCATCTCGAACTGGCCGAGGGGACGGTCGTCGGCGATCACGTCCGCGAGACGCCGTGCGTTTTCCTGGCCGCGCTGCACAGGGCCGAACGTGTCACCGAGGAGCGGATCCTGCGGCTGGCGCATGGTGAACTTCCTTGGCCGTCGATCGACCCCGACAAGGCCCTTCCGTGGATCGAGCAGCAGACCGGGCTGTCGCTCGCGCAGAGCCAGGTCGCCGCGATCCGGCTGGCGCTGCTCTCAAAGGTCCTCGTCATCACCGGCGGTCCGGGGGTCGGCAAGACCACTATCGTCAATGCTATCCTGCGCATCCTCGCGGTGAAGGGCACCGAACTGCTGCTCTGCGCCCCGACCGGCCGTGCGGCGAAGCGGATGACGGAAGCCACGGGGTTCGAGGCCAGGACCATCCACCGACTGCTGGAGGTCGATCCCAAGGGCGGCGGCTTCAAACGAACCGAGGAGCATCCGCTCGACTGCGACCTCCTGGTCGTCGACGAGACCTCGATGGTCGATGTCCTGCTGATGCAGGCGCTGATGAAGGCGGTGCCCGATCGCGCCGCGGTGCTGATCGTCGGCGACATCGACCAGCTGTCCTCCGTCGGTCCCGGTCAGGTTCTGGCCGACATCATCGCGTCGGCGCGGTGCCCGTCGTCCGGCTGACCGAGATCTTCCGGCAGGCTGCCCAAAGCCGGATCATCACCAGCGCGCACAGGATCAACCAGGGCTCCATTCCCGACCTGTCCAGGCCTGCGGGCGACAGCGACTTCTACTTCGTAGCCGCCGACGATCCGGAGAGCGCGGTTCTGCGCATCATCGAACTGGTGAAGAGGCGCATCCCGCAGCGCTTCGGCCTCGATCCCGTCCGCGACATCGAGGTGCTGTGCCCGATGAACCGCGGCGGCGCCGGCGCCCGGTCGCTCAACATAGAGCTGCAGGCCGCGCTGAACCCTACCGGCGAGCGCAAGGTTGAACGCTTCGGCTGGACCTTCGCGCCCGGCGACAAGGTGATGCAGATCGAGAACGACTACGACAAGGAGGTCTACAACGGCGACACCGGCTATATCGACGACGTCGATCCCGACGCGGGTGAACTCACGGCCAGCTTCGACGGCCGCGCCGTCACCTACGGCTTCGGCGAGTTAGACACGTTGGTCCCCGCCTATGCCGCGACCATCCACAAGAGCCAGGGGTCGGAATACCCGGCCGTGGTCATCCCGGTGCTGACGCAGCACTACGCCGTGCTGCAGCGAAACCTGCTCTATACCGGGGTCACCCGCGGGAAGCGGCTGGTGGTGCTGGTCGGCCAGAAGAAGGCCGTCGCCATCGCGGTGCGCAATGTCTCGGGACGGCGGCGCTGGTCGAAGCTCGGAGAATGGCTTTCGACCGGCCACCACGATCGCGAACCGGTGTCCTGGACGTCAGCTTCGACGGCATCGACCTCCGGCTGAGGATCGAAGGGCTGGAGCATCTGGTCGGCGGACTGGCGGCGCGCCAGACGCGGCGGCCCGCGTGAGCGCCACCCTCTCCGCCGACGGGCGCACGCTCACCGTGCGGGTGCCGCTGGCCATCCGGAAGCGCGGCGGGCGCGAGCTGATGGTGGCAGCCGAGGGTGCCGCCTGGGCGCCGGAGCGGCGAGAGGTGGACAACGCGCTGGTGTAGGCGCTGGCGCGGGCGCACCGCTGGCGGCGCATGCTGGAGACGGGCGTGTACGCCACGATCGGGGAGATCGCAGCGGCGGAGCGGATCAACCGATCAACCCGTCCTACGCCAGCCGCGTGCTACGGCTCACGTTGCTGGCGCCGGACATCGTTGAGGCGATCCTCGACGGGCGGCAGGGGCCGGAGGTCACGCTCGACAGGCTGCTCAGGCCGTTCCCGGTCGAGTGGGAGAGGCAGCGCTGGGAATGGGGCAGTCGTGCTTGCACTTCTGGCTGGCCATAGCCGGCCAAAGCGCCGGGAAGTGGCCGGAAAACCGGCCGACAGCCCGCGCCCGCTTCGTGAAGCCTCCCGCAGGAAGTCGATAGCGCGGGGAAGGGCCTCTATTTCCGCAGCCTACTAGAACGACAGGGTCTTCAAGAAGCCCACCAATGCCTCGACCTCGGCGTCATCCAGATAGCCCATGAGCAAGCCGCTGTCAGCAGATGCCGCTAAGCGCTTAAAGAACTCGTGGCGATCGAGGGATGTGAGCGAGGCTGGATCGAATTGGTGCAACGGGTCGAAGTGAGCGACGATCGCCTCCTCCAAGGTCGCCATCGAGCCACTATGCCCGTAGGGTGCGGTTTTCTCGGCGTTCAGAAGCGGCGGCGTCCGAAACTTGTAAAGATCCTCGGGATCGTGGGTGACGTTGAAGCGCCCGTAATCGATGCCGAAGCCGTTCTTGCCGAATCCAAGCTGCGGCATCGCAATGGCATGGAACCCGAAGTCAGACATGTACGGGCCGGAATGGCAGTTGGCGCATTTGCCCTTGCCGTAGAAGAGCTGCGCACCCCGCAGTTCCTGGTCGGTAAGATCGCCATCTGAGAAGACAAACTTGTGGAAGCGTGTCGGGCGAAGGCGGAATTCGGCGCGGATGAAGCTCGCCAAGGCTAATGCGATGTCGCCAAATTCTACGTCTCCTGGTTCCTTCCCTCTGGCTGCGGCGATGTTGGCGAGGGCTTCGGACTCCCGCTCTGCCACCTGCGCTGCGATTGCCCGATAGAGGGTCTGGGCGCTTCCTATATCCTCGCGCTTGTTCGCACGAACGAGATCGTCCTCAGCCAGCATCTCCCGAATTTCCACCGGAGGAAGGTGGACCGCAGTGACGAGTGGGTCGTCGGACGGAACCGTGTCGCCGAACTGGCTGATCGGAACTACGGCGGAGAAGTCAATCTTTCCGTCCCAGAAGAACACGTTGAAGCCCTGGCCTCCGCGACCCCAAAATGGCAGGGTGTTGCGAGGCAGTATCCCGCCTTCAGTCATGATCCGGGCAGTACCCTTGCCTTCGCCTCCGACGGCCACGGCATTCGGGATGCCGTCCGCAGAACCGAACTCTGTGAGATGGCATGTTTGGCATGCAATCTGACCGTTCAAGCTCAGCGATTTTGACTCGAACAATATGCGGCCCGCTGCGACCAAGGCGGGGTCCGTGGAAACATGAGTGGTCTTGGCAGGGGCGAACCCATTGTCGCGCGCGGCCTTTCGCACGATGTCCTCGAACGGCGCGGCGAGACTGGCCGAGGCCAGCAAGAGGGCAGCTGCGAAGCCGGCAGCTCTAATAGCGGATTTCGTGGATCTCAACGAACCGGCGGAGTTCATACTTCTTCTCTTCGAGGGCTTCGAGCCCTATCAGCGAGAGCTGTTCGTCCGTCACTCCCCAGACCAGCATGCGCTTCCGCAGGCGGTCGTAGGCGTGACAGTCCAGTAGGCCCAGTTCGGTTGCATGGAGATTCCGCACAGTCTGTGCAGTCGGATTATGCTCGACCGCCCGCTTGGCGATGTAGTGCTCGCGCATCACGTGGTCACACTTGAACATCAGCGCCTTATAATCGGCACCCCAGAGCGACCTTGCGACTGCAGGTGCACCGAAAGTCCATGCGACGAAGGCGATGACTAGGCCGATGGCGAGCAGGTTGCCAATGACCAGGATGTGCTTCACTGGGCCACGATGCTAAGAGAAGCGAGGGTCTCGTTAGTAAGCTTTCCGGACGGGACCATCCCGTGGTCGGCTTGATAGCGGTAGAGCGCGGCCACCGTCCTCGCGTGGATCTCGCCGTCGACAATTCCGACGTCGTAGCCTTTGGCCAGCAGCGCCAATTGCGAGCGCTGGACCAACTCATAGAATTTGCCAGAATTCCCTGGTAATATCTTCAGCTTGCGCGTGATCGCAGGGCTACTTGGCAGGACGGAATTGGGCGGCGTGCTCTCGTCGTTCCGGGAGCTTACCGACGCGAGGGTTGTGCTGGGTTCAACCGTCGGGATGCGAAAACCCGAAGAGCGATGGCTGCCGTGCGAAGAATGGCTCGCATGAGACCGATGCTGTGCGAGGGTAAAGGTATGCGACTGGTCGATGCCGGTGACGATGCCCTTTAGGTTATCCAGCAGCGTATTTTTCGCCTCGTCAGCCTTGGTCGCACCGTCAGCCTGCGTCGAGAAGGGCATCAACCCAGCTGCCAGCAGCGACGGCACCGCGAACAAGCTCCTTTTCATGACTTCCCCCCGTAGCTCGCGATGGGTGCGATTCTCGCCCATCGGGATTTTTCACTATACCATTCGAAAAAGCCAGAGCAGGCGTTTCGCTCGCCGCAGTCCGCGCATTCCGGGAGGTATTTCTTCTTCCAGTCGGAGATGCTGTCCACGCAGCGGTTGCGGTACCGCTCAGGCACAGTGCAGCGTGGCACGTTGTAGAGATGGCAGGGCACGCCTTTAAGGCCGGCGATCTCCAGGGCATTCGTCAGCGGCTGCGAGAAGATCGAATGGTCGAAGAACAACCTGTCCCATTGCGCGCGCGCATACCCGATCGGCTCCATGCCCATGATCGCCCAATGGCCGATAAAGGGGATGGTCTTCGCCACAAATCCAGCCAAGTGGGGCAAGTCGAGCATGTTCAGCGCGGTGATAACCGTCCGCAGCTCGATCTTGGCGCCGACGCTGCCGAGTAGAAATATGTTCTCAAGGAGTCGCTCGAATGCACCGGGCTTACCGACGATCTCGTCATGCGTCGCAGGGCGGTGGCTGTAGAGCGGGATGCCCCAAGTGGTGTTAGTAGCCTCGTGCAGCGCCCGGACCCGGGCGATCTTCTCCCTGCTGAAATGCTGCGCGTTGCTGAGGACGTGAAAGCGCAGGTCGGGCCGCTTCTCTGAAGCCCGACTCAGCATGTCGATCAGGGAATCGAGGTAGAGTGTCGGCTCCCCGCCGGAAATGCCGACCAAGGTGCCGGTGTCGCATAGTGAGAGCGCCTGTTCGAAGTAGGGGAAGCGCCAGTCGTCGTCGCTGTGCTTCGGTGGCTGGCTGCACATCAGGCAGAGCTGGTCGCAGCGCTCGGTCAGGAGCAGAGTGTTATGGCGGCTGGCGCGCCGAAAGAGACGATGCGCCACCTTGCGGGTCGGCACGCAGAGCAAGACGTCCCCATCGATCGCGTCGCCTGGGGGCACGCGCAGCGAGAACGCGCCTTGAATTGCCCGACAGCGATACGTCCCGTCGCCAGCTGGCGCTGCGAGAGCCTCCTGAGCGCTCGGATTGGTAGACTGGGCTCCCGAATGCACTCGGACCTTGGCGACGAATGGCGGCGATGGCGTGTCGAACTGCGCCTTGAAGGTGAGCTCAATCATAGAAGAGCTCGTATGTTGGGGGCGGATCGGCGCGGCGGTAGATCCACTTTAGGAACATCTGGAGGTACGCCATGTCGCGCTGCGCGACCTTCTCGAAAATCAGATCGAACAGGGACATCTGCCTCCGGCAAAACCACGTGTCCTGTTTGGGCAGATCACTTCGGCCGTAGCGCGAGATGTCGTCGATCACGTCGATACCGCAGAAAGGCATGTAGGCGCAGTGCGTGCAGTCGGGATGGACCTGGTTGACTGCGTGCATATTCAGGAGATTCAGCTTCTCCGGGTCAAACCCGTTAGCAAGAGTGCCGATGCTGAGGTCGATCGAGCGGGTGCGCGAAAGCATGCGCGCTTCGTCGGTCGGATAGAGCGTGCCATCATAATCGATCACGCAGTAGTCGGTAGCGTAGCGGCTGGGCGAGCGGAGATCGACATACCCATGCTCAAGGCCACCGAAGACCGCCCGCACGAGCAGCGATAGGTAGAATTCCTCGAAATATCCATCTCGGTTTAGGGCGACAATGTGGTCGAGCGCCTCGCGATAGAATCGATCCCAGCGTCCATAGTCAAGACTCAGATCGCCATGCCGCTTGCGCGCAAATCCGACATAATTGACCGGTCGTAGGAAGATGCTCTGAAAGCCGAGCGCTTGGTAGCAATCGACCAGCTCTTTGGGGTGGGCTATCATGGCTTCCGTCACCGTCGGTAGCGCGGAAATCTTCTTCGGCCCGTATGTGTCGAGGATGCGCTGGAAGTTATTGAACACCGCTGCAGAGGTACTGTCTTCGCCGGTTCGGTTGGCTGTCATCGCGCTAAGAGGGCCATCGATCGACGTGCTTATCACCACATCTGGTCTCGCCAGGATCGGCTCCATCTCGGCCGGAATCCGGGTCAGGTTGGTGCAGATCGCGAATTCCGTGTTAGGAAACTTGGCGCCGCATATGTCGATGACCCGCTGGATCAAGTCGGGCCTGAGTGTCGGCTCACCACCCTGGAACTCGACCTTCAACCGTGTGCCCGAGCAGCGATCGAGGAACCGTTCGAACTGGGCCAGATGCTGTTCTGTCCAATCGAAGCCCCGGGCGTCGATGGCCGCGCGGGAGACTTGGCAATAGCTGCAGGCGAGGTCGCAGCGTAGGGTCGGAACAATGATCAGATATGAGAGACGCTCCTGTGGGGCACCGTAACGTTGCCGTGCGCGCCGCATCAGGGAGGCGAGCCGCCACTCCTCTCCATCTAAGGTGATCGACAGGTCGCGCAGGCGCTGCCGTTCGTCTTTCTGCAGCGTGTCAGAAAATAAACGGTCTAGAACATTTTCGTCGAAGAAGCCGAAATCGCCGAGCTCGTTTGTCAGCAGCAGGCTGTTGCCGACGTTGCGGAACCGGAAAGGCGCCAGGTCGGTCACTTGATGGCCTCATAGATGCGCTCACGGATCGGCAGGGTGTCGTGGAAGATTCGCTCTCGATAAAGTTGGAACAGGGCTTCCCGCTTCACCGCGGTCGCATCCGGTGCGTCACAACCGGGAGTCAGTGTCGCGAGAAGTTCCTGGCTCTCGGCATCGAAACCCCAGTCCAACTGGGCGTAAAGGTAGCCAAGTCTCACGAGAGCTCTGTCTACAAAAGGTCGAAACCCCTCCGGGACCGGGATGCGGAATGCGTGCATGGTCCTCAAAAAACCACATTCATTGCATTGCTGCGCGACGACGAGAGACCATGACCGAAACCTGCCGCCGGTGCAACTTCGTGTGAATCAGTGGATCAGCTAGTGCTCCGCGGCATGACAGGTGGTGCGTTTCTCGCGCGCGCCCCGATGGAGCGGAACCGGTGGCCTCGATGTCCTCCACCCGCGCGATGCGCCGTTCCAGGAAAGCGTCGTCGGCCATGGTCCTGCCTTTGGTGATGTCATGAAAGCAAAGGGTCGTGACGCCCATCTCGTAGCGGAGGCCGTCGGCCCAGGCCGGTCAGCGGATGCTGCTCTTTGGATGGTAGATCCCGTCGAGCCATCGGGTGTCGCTTGGTTCCGGTACCGACAGATGGTTCAATCTCCCCCGGCGTGCTTCGGAGGAACAGCCATGGCCATGCTTAAAGTCGAACGCCTGCATCCCGACTTCGGCGCCAGGGTCACCGGTGTC
This sequence comes from Constrictibacter sp. MBR-5, assembly GCF_040549485.1. NCBI lineage: Bacteria > Pseudomonadati > Pseudomonadota > Alphaproteobacteria > Rhodospirillales > Allostellaceae > Constrictibacter > Constrictibacter sp. MBR-5. The sequence continues at coordinate 71,621 of NZ_JBEPTK010000018.1, read as the reverse complement.
GATCTGCGCGAGCCGCTGTCCGACGCCGCCCGGGAGGAGATCCTGGCCGCTATCGACGCGTACTCGTTCCTGTGCTTCCCGAACCAGCCGTTCGACGACGAACGGCAGCTGGCGCTGACACGACGCATCGGCGAGCCCGAGCCCAGCCACGTCGCCTTGGGCCAGGAAGGCAGGATCGAGTATTTCGGGACGATCGGGAACGTTCAGCCCGACGGGACCGCCCTCGGCAACAGCCACAAGAAGACCGTCTTTTTGACGGGCAACAACATGTGGCACTCGGATGCGTCGTTCAAGAAAACGCCGGCGTTCGTCTCGATCATGTGCGCCTACGAGGTGCCGGCCGAGGACGGCCTGACGCAGTTCGTCAGCACCCGCGCCGCGTACGACCGGCTGCCCGAGGGCCACAAGGCGGAACTGGATCCGCTGATCGTCATCCACGACTATGTCTATTCCCGCTCGAAGGTAGCGCCGGATGCAGTCTCGCCGTCGCTGGCCGCGTCGTTGCCGCCCGTTCGCCATCCTCTCGTCCGCAGCAATCCGCGGTCCGGTGCCCGTAGCCTGTTCATCGGCTCCCACGCGCGATCCATCGAAGGGTGGAGCGACGCGGACAGCCGGGCGCTCCTGGACGACCTTGTCGAGGGTGCCACCGAGGAAGAGCACATCTATTCGCATTCCTGGCAGCCCAGCGATCTGGTGATCTGGGATAATCGCTGCCTGCTGCACCGCGGGACGGGATACGACGCCGACCGGTACCGCCGCTACATGCGCCAGACCCGCGTGAGCGGTGATGGGCCAACGCTGAGCGAATAGCGCCCTGGCGGATCGGCCGGCGCGGGTATCGACACCTGACGCTGGGTCGCCGGCGCCGATCACGCCTCACCGCACGGCCCGATACTCCTGTTCGAGAACGAGCATCGATGGCGGCGGTGAGGCGATGCTGACGAGCCGGACATCCAGCCCGAAGTCACTCGCCATCGAGAGTGCCCTGCGCACCGCCGCATCGATCCAGGCGTCGTCGTTGCCGAAGGCTCCTCCGCCGAGCCGGGTGAGCAGAACGACGTTCGATGCACCACGCCGCGCGTTCAGTACCGCCGCCCACAATGTCGCTTCGTAGGCGGCTTCGAGGACGAGCGTCGCGAAGGGCTGCCAGCGCCCGGCGGCGACGTCGGTATAGGCTACCGGTAGCGCTGAACAGAACACCTGCGACACCAACCGGCCGCGCAACTCGCCGTCGGTGACTTCGACGTCGGAGTGCAGGCCGACGCGGAGCAAGCTTCGCAGCCGATCGATCTCGGCGTCGCCAGCGGCCTGCAGGCACGCGCTGATAGCCGACAGTCCCTCGGCGCTGCACAGCGCGTAGCCGTTCCTCATCGTCCACAGCTCCGGCATCGGCCTGCTCGACAGCTGAGCAATCGCCGCGCCGACGTCTGCCAGACCATCCAGCTGCCGTTCGCTCGTCTGCCCGTCGCTTCCGCCGTTCGGTACGAAGTAATTGCGGTAGAGCGTAGCGGCCCCGGCCGCGATCGCGCAGGCCGGTCCCTGCGTTCGATCGAACGCGTAGCGCGTGACGCCGTCCTCTGGCGTCACGTCCGGCGATGCCATTTCGAGGAGGTTGAACTGTGAGGCGACCTGGAACAGCGCCCCGGCGTATTGCGGGTCCTGGTGCATGTGGCGCACGTCGCCGGTCACATTCTGGACGGTCAAGCGGCCTTGTGATCTCGGACCGGCGTGGACCTGATCACGCAGGTCCTTCAAAGACACCAGTTGCAGTGTGCCGATCCCGAATTTGCGGCCGTTGACGAGCGACTGGAGCTCGGTGTCTTGAACGGCGAGGCAGCTTTGGGTCTGCGCGTAGCCGCCCTCGACAAAGCCCGCGAGCCTCTCGAACCAGTCCATGTGCTCGCACTCCTTTGCTGCCGAGACCGTGTAATGAGACTGCGCATGGTGACCGCTCGGGCGCCTGCTAGTTCAGGTTCAACCGTTCGGCGCGAGCGTGTGAAGTCGAATCTTCCTTGAAGCTTCGCGACGCTGGGCTATCTCAGCCCCGTCGAGTTCGAGGAACGAGCTATGCGAGCTTAACTACGTGTCCACGAGATCGGCAGCAGGCCAACCTTCCTCGTCGCTCTCGAAGATAAGGGACGGCCTACTCCAAGGAAGCGGCACGGATCGGGCAACCCTTGTGCCGAAGCCGTAGTCGCGGATCATCTTGCCCAATTCGATGCTAGCGATCAGGTTTCCGCCCGGAGAATGCAGATGGACCTCGTACCGTGCGCCGCGGCGAATCCCCTCATTCTTCAGGAACTCGCGAAAGCGGCTCGGGGTCGAGCGGACGATCTCGCCGTCGGCGACGATCCGGCTATCACCCGATGTCCCGCCGTGGCTCGCTGTTCGGAATTCCATCTCGGCAGCGGCGGCCGTGGCGCTCAGGCACGCCACAGTCATCACGAGCGTCAGCCCGAGCGCCCTCAATACCGCGCGCATCAGCTCCCTTCTTCGTCCATGGCTCCAGCCTGCTTCTTGTGGCAGGAGCCGGGCAACTCCTCGCACAGTGTATCCGGGCTGCGCTTACAAAGTCCGCCTCATGCAGCGGACCCACCCGATCATGGCCTGATGCCTCGACACTGTTCCGATCATGTAGAGCCACCGCGCAGGCCCTTGGGCTTGAACCGCCACAGCGCTTAACCATCAGTCACGAGAAAGACAGTCGGGGGTGGAATGCGCGGAGCGCGGCAGCAAGGTTGGGATATAGGCGGTCGAGGCGGAGTGCGGGGGGCAACTTGAGGCAGCGGTCACAGCCCAAGCGGAGGTTGTGCTAAACCTTCAGCGATTGAGTCGCGCCGTCGGCCAGCCTTCGGTCTGTTGGAACAGGTCGGCAGTGAAAGAGAACCACTCCCGCCGAGGCGCGCCCCGTAGGGTTGCTGAAGCGTCTCCAGATAGGCGGCGATACTTGACGGTTTCTCTCGTCGGATCGGACTACTCGCGCTAGTTATGGAGCGCAGATCGCCGCGAACTGATCGCTTGGTGCCGCAATTGTCGGGGTTGGGGATGATTTTGAGGAAGCTCGCTGTTCGCAACTTTCGCAGGTTGCGAGACGTCGAAATTGATCTTGCCTCCGACATTTCGATTTTCGTCGGCGCGAACAACAGCGGGAAGACGTCTGTCGGGCACGCACTTCAGCTTTTCACGGGGCGCGGTCGCTTCGACATCCATGATTTTAGCGCGGAACTCTGGTCCGACATAATCGCCTTCGGTGACGCGATCGAAGGTGCGTCATTACCGACCATGGAAATCGACATCTTGTTCGAGATCGCTGCTGCCGATGTCCATCGTGTTATTGATCTGCTGCCGAGCCTCGCATGGGAGGGCTCGCTTGTCGGCATGCGCCTGGTCTACGCGCCGGTCGACCCCAACGCGACGCGGGAACGCTATCGCGAATCGCGCGAGCGCGCGCTGGAAGCCGTGCCGGTGAATGAGGCCGGGGAGCGCGATTACGACCCATCGCCGCGCAACTTGCAGGACTTCTTGCGCAGTCGCCTGAAGGATGAATATCAGCTTCGTCACTATGTCCTCGACCCCCCACGGGTAGGTGAGGCGGATTACCGGCCGATGGAGTTGGCTGGCCGTGATCGCGGCGGTCGCGATATCTTGGCCAGCTTGTTGCAGATCGATTTCCTGCACGCCCAACGTCACCTTTCGGATGGCCCCGGCGGGGCGCGTGCCGAAGAACTCTCCCGCGTGCTCAGCCGATTCTATGCCCGGAATCTCGAACAGAAGGCGGAGGATCTTGAGACTCTACGCGCACTGTCGGCCTCCGAGGTCTCGCTCAACGACCATCTCAAGCGCGTCTTCGAGGACACGCTGCAGAGCCTTTCGAAGCTCGGCTATCCCGGCCTCACCAATCCGCGGCTGATCATCCGGTCGGCACTCGATCCGGCGCAGATCATGAGCAGCCGTGATGGCGCGCGCGTCCATTATGCGCTCGGGCCGGAGCCAGAGGAAGGCGATGAGACCGAACCGCCGACTTTGCCCGATCGCTACAATGGTCTCGGTTTCAAAAACCTGATCTTCATGGTGGTCGAGCTGCTCGATCTCCACCAACAATGGCTGGCAATCGAGGACAATCGCCCACCCGTCCACCTGATCTTCATCGAGGAGCCCGAGGCGCATCTCCACGCCCAGTTGCAGCAGGTCTTCATCCGCAAGGTGATGAGCATCCTGAAGCTCAGAGGCGACGATCGCACCCATTATACCAGCCAGGTCGTCGTCACGACCCATAGCACCCATATCCTCTACGAACGCGGCTTCCGCCCGATCCGCTATTTTCGCCGCAGCCGCTCCGAAGCAGTCTTGACCTCGGACGTCGTCAACCTCTCGCTCTTCTATGACAGCACCGATCCTGCCGAACGCAGCTTTCTCGAGCGCTATCTTAAGCTGACGCACTGCGATCTCTTCTTTGCCGATGCCGCCGTTCTGGTCGAAGGCAATGTCGAGCGGATCCTGCTGCCGCAGATGATCGCCAAAGCCGCGCCGCGATTGCAATCGACCTATCTCACCTTGCTCGAGATCGGCGGCGCCTTCGGCCACAAGTTCAAAGCACTGATCGAGTTTCTCGGTCTCACCACCCTTATCATCACTGATCTCGACAGCGTCATCGGGCCGGCCATCGCCGACGACGGCGAGCCAGCCGAAGGCGAGGCCGCGGGCGACGTTGTTGATCCCATCAACGGTTGTGCGGGTGCCGTCGCCAATGAGGACGATGTTGACGACGAGGATGATGACGAGCCAGCCGGCAAGCCCGGCACATCTTGTGTCGCCGGCCATCCGGGCGCAGGAACGTCGAACCAGACGCTGCGGCAATGGCTGCCGAAATGCACGACGGTCGCCGCGCTTTGGAGCGCTGGCGACGAGCAGAAGACCCAGCCTCGCGAAGGCGACAGCGGCGCGCTCGTGCGCGTCGCCTACCAATGTCCGGTCGAGGTCACCTGGGGTGAGGAGACTGAGGCTCTCGCCGGCCGCACGCTGGAGGAAGCGTTTGCGCTCGAAAATCTAGTTTGGTGTCAGGATGTCGCGCGCAGGCCGCTCCAGCTGCGTATCCCGAAAAATGGTGACAAGGATCTGGCGACGCTGGTCACCGCGATTCACAAGCGGGTCAACAGCGGCAGCTTCAACAAGACCGATTTCTCGCTCGCTTTGTTGGCCGAAGATCCGGATGCCTGGGTCCTCCCCGCCTATATCGCTCAGGGGCTGGAGTGGCTCGAGGAGCAGATCGCACCTCCCGAGCCTGAGGACGATGACGATGACGAGGCTCCAGAGACACTCGCCGATCCGCTCGAGGAAGTGGCCGCAATCGTCGTGGCGGTCGCCGCCGGGGAGGAGGTCGCATGACCAGCCGTATCGGTAGCCCCGATACCCAAGCGGACATCGATGTGCGCATTTGTCTCGACCGCAAATCGCCGCGTTCGTTCGTCATGGTCGCCGGCGCGGGATCGGGCAAGACAACGTCGCTCATCAAGGCGCTCGCGCATCTTGGCGAGACGCGCGGACCCGGGCTGCGTCGCGCCGGTCAGAAGATCGCATGCATCACCTACACCGAGGTCGCGGTCGCCGAAATTTCGGGCGATGTCGGCGTCTCGCCGCTGTTCCATGTTTCGACAATCCACAGCTTCCTGTGGTCGGTCATCCGGCCGTTCAAGACCGATATCGCCGCGTGGGTCGTGGCGCGGATCGAGGAGAAGATCGCCGAGAAGCGCGAACATTATGAAAAGCCTCGAACGCAGGCGAAGACGAAGGAGCGGCTTGAGCGGGAGATCGCCGAGCTCGAGCAAGACCTTGCTGCGATCGATCGGATTGAGACGTTCGCCTACGGCACCGGCAGCAGCTATGCCGAGGGCATTCTCGGCCATGACGACATTCTGAAGCTGACGCCCGCCTGCGTCGCGCAGCACCCGTTGCTGCGCCAACTGATCGCCAGTCGTTTTCCCTTCATCTTCGTCGACGAGAGCCAGGATACGAACCCGCATGTCGTCGAGGCATTGCGCCAGATCGCCCGCGAGCAGCCGCGGCTCTGTGTCGGTTTCTTCGGCGACCCGATGCAAAAGATCTACTCGACCGGGACCGGCTTCGTGGACCTGCTTGATGGGTGGGCGGAGATCACCAAGCCCGAGAATTTCCGCTGTCCGACCAGCGTGCTCAGCGTCATCAATGCGATCCGGCAGCCAGCGGATGGCCTGGAACAGACCCGCGGACGCACTCGTGTCGTCGGGGGCATCGAAGAGCCGGTTTCGGGAACCGCGAACCTGTTCATACTGCCGGCCGATGACCAACGGACCCCGCGCTTGGCAGCGGTGCGGACCTGGCTTACGGCGGAAACGGGCGACGAACTCTGGTTGAGTGACCTTCGCGATAGCGATGTCCGTCTCCTCGTGCTGGTCCATCGCATGGCCGCCACCCGGCTCGGCTTCCCGAACCTCTATGCCGCGCTCAACGACAAGGCGCCGCAGAGCATGAGCGAAGGGCTGGGAGACGGCAGCGCTTGGCCGCTACGGCCGTTTGTTCAGCATATCCTGCCGATGGTGACGGCCGCAGGGTGGAACGACCATTTCACCATCATGTCGATTGTACGCGCGGAAAGCCCGCGTCTGGAACCGGCGCGGTTGGCTGGGCAGGTGGTCAGTGAGGTGCTCGCGGACTTGCAACAGGCTGTTGATCGGCTCGTCGGATTGATGGCGCAGGGCTCTCAAGCATCCATCGGTGATGTAGTGCGCCATGTCCGTGACACCGAATTGCTGCGACTTGACGATCGGTTCGCGCCGCATCTACTCGCCGAGCCCGTCGACGATGGGCACAGCGGTTTCGCGAATGTGCAGGCGTTCCTTGCCTGCAGCGTTGCTGAACTCTGGTCTTACCGACGCTACATCGACGAGGAATCGCCTTTTGCAACGCATCACGGGGTGAAAGGCGCACAGTTCGAGCGCGTTCTGGTGGTGATCGACGATGAGGAAGCCGCCTACAACCTCTACTCTTACGGCAAGTATTTCGGGTTCCTCCCGCTGTCGGATCGGGATCAGGCACATATCGATGCGGGCGAGGAATCGGTGCTCGATCGCACCTGCCGCCTGTTCTACGTGTGCTGTTCGCGTGCCTTAAAAGATCTGGCCGTGGTCGTGTTCGCGCAGGACGTTGAGGCTGCGCGGGCCGCGATTGTGGGTAAGAACCTGTTTCCCGAGGCGGCGATCCGCGGCATCGACGCCCTCTAGCACTACTTTGGCAGATTTGACGCTACGCATAGCGGACGATGGCACTGCAATGAGGGCATCTCCCAAGCTGCGGTCGTGAGAGGTGGTCGAGGATCGCCTGGCGGATGGCGGGCAAGCTCGGCTGCGGCGGGGGACCGGCGATACTTTTTTCCCGCCCCGCGGCCCGGAGGCGACGAGACTGGAGGAAGGCGTAGGCGATCATCGTCATGAGTGCGTGTCGGTGCAGCCCGGTCCATGAGCGACCCTCGAAGTGATCGAGACCGAGTTCCTCCTTGAGCTGCTGATGCGCCTGCCCGCAGATCCAGGCCCTCGATCGCACCCAGCCGCTGCTGCCGATGCAGCCAGGCCAGGACGAGCGCAGCACCGCAATCAATGATAATGCACCGTGTCGGCCGGCGGCTGACGCATCCGCAGACAGCGAGCGTCAGCCGCGGCGATATCAGTCGCCCCAGTCGTAATGCGCATTGAAAAACGCAGTATATGTCCAACCAAGAGGGTTCGGCGGATACCCCTGAGCCGTTACCCAACGCCGAAAGCATTCCAGGTCATCATGATCACACGGATAGGGTGACGTGCCGCCGGCCATCAGGATCACTGCGGCGGTCCAGATAGGTGGCTTGCACTCGAGATCCCGCCGACCCCAGTGCCACCCAGCATACCCGCAGAGCGCTTCGCGCAACGGCAAGATCGAGAGCGACGGACCATTGTCGGTCGCGACTGCAAAGGTCGGCCAGCGTAACGCCATAGCAATGGTATGGCCGGCTAGCCAGGAATCGGGATGCTCGGGACCGAGATCCGCGATCGTCATCAAGCGTTCCCCGAGCGATCGCTGCACACACTGTCTAAGTTCGTCGACGTACCGTCGACGAACCGCGGCGGTGGTCACCACCATGTCCATGGGCGGTGAGCTGGAAAGAAGGCGGAACAGGCTGTCGGCATTCGGCTTCGTCATCAGCAAGGTCTCCGAATCTCTTGCCGTGTGAAAGCTATTAGTGTAAACACCTAGTAGTGATGGGCAGTAAATAGGACAACGACATTCCATAACACAAAGGAAACCCTATAGGTGGATTCCCAAACGCCACGATGACGACCAGAACATTATAGCATCCGGTGGATAGCGTCGATATTCCACCGCTATTGGATCGCCCGCAATTTACGAATGAGGAGTTACGCACAGCCCAGATGGTACAAACCCCGCGCCAAGCCGATCGGGGAGCGAACACGGCAATGGTCAAACGGCATGGGAAAGCGAGTAGACGGCCTACATCTGGCTCAAGCGGTTGGGGGATCTACGAAAATCGGCGTAAGCCAATGGGGCACGGGGTTATCGAGGGGGTCGTGCGCGACGCATAAGAGTGCCACGGGGGCACCAGATACAGAGGCGCACCGCCCCGATGATGAAGCGAGCGAGCCGAGCGGTAGTGGGAGTCGGGAAGCCAAAAGGGGGGGGAGGTGGCCATCCGGCGGGCGTACAGAAGTAACTGCCTCGGACACATTAAATCCGAACGCAAAAAAATAAACTGTATGTGTTATTTTAGCCGACGCTTTATCTTGTTATACCTCCGCAGAGCCGACAAAGAGGGCGCCTGCGACCGCGCGATGAACTCGGTCCGCGGATTGCGACTGCGCGCATAAATGCCGCCGATATCCTCGTCGATCCAAAAATTTCTCATGCGCCATTGTTCGCGTAGCTCCTGGCCGACGTCATATGTCAGTATCCAGCGGGCATCCGTTTGTGAAATGAAATTAAGAAACGCGATATGATCCATTCCACCCCAATAGATACTATCGGTATATTTGAATTGATACGGGGGATCCAAATAGAATGTCGCATATGGTGACGCATAGCGGTTGATAACGGAACGGTAATCGCTATGCAAAATCTCAACGTTCGAAAATAGCTCCGACCATTCGCCTACTCGTCGTATCGCGTCTTTCAGATGAGCGAAGTCCGACCAACCGCCGGAATGGAAACCCTCCCTCGGCAACGCGACGCCGTTTCGGCTGTAGTGGCTGCACATGAAGAAGGCGGCGCTTCGCCGGATAGGACAGGAAAATGCTCCAGTTACCCGAAGCCGCACTCGAGTTCTTCTGTACCACACTCGCTGCTGTTCTGGAAGTAGGAGCTTGTTCACGAGGTCCCAGATTGCAGACTGCAAGTGTTTAGGCTCATCGCGGAGAATTTTCCAAAAAAGAAAAATAACGTAGTCTGTATCGCTGATTGTTACCGAGAGACCATTAAATCGCGAATCAGAAATAATGGCCTTAGCCGTTCTAGTGCTTCCAGCGAATGGCTCGATATAGTGGCGAGTGTCTGCCGAAATAAGTGCCAATATTGCGGGAGAGAGAGTCGCTTTGCTTCCGCGATACCTGTACATTTTCGCATCCTCAGGGGGAAAGCCGTGTGGTGTTGCTTTCTTATTGTGCCTGGAGCGACCAGGTGGACGCCGATAGGGGCTACCTGGTCGCTCCTCACAAGTTGACTCAGATCAACTTTGGTTCCCTGGCGCGTCGGGCGTTTCTGTCGGCTCGTCCAGATCGCTGGCACATTCGATCACGAGCGCACGCAAGGCGGCCATGGAGAGGCCGTCGAGGGCATCGCGAAGAACATCATAGGCAGGCGGCTCCTGCTTTCGGACCAAAACGATGGAGACGCCATGGAAGTCAGCGAGCGGTGGCTCATTGCCGTCCAGAGTAAAGCGACCTACTGGCGGCGATGAACGGAGATACTCAATGCCACGCTCAAACGTTATCTCATCGGTCTCTTCGGTATCCGGGTGCTCAGGACCCGTTCGATGTGCAGCACTGGCGGCGGCCGAAGTGACTTTCAGTTCTCCGTTCTTGTCGAATCGCGCGCATATTGCCTCAGAGAAGCTGGATACCTTGCCCGCGTGGCCTCCTGAAGCGCCCGAACCCCTGCAGTGCTTGTCGAAGAATAGCTGCGCTCCCGCCTTCGTGGTAACTCCGTGATGGTGGAGCACGAACGCGACCTTGGAGTATCTAGATAGTATGGGACGTATACCTGCGTCACCGGCGTCTTTGTCGCGGAAAAGCATCATCCTGAGTGCCAGAAGAAAATCTGGATAGTTCGCCTGTCTAGCGGGTGGCCGCAGTCCATGATCAATAGCCCACCGCGATACTGTCTCCCCGCCAACTTCATGGATGAGTCGGGCGGCTTCGATAGCGGCGTCGTTGTACGTCAGATCCATATCTATCTCCAGTTGTCGTGCGCGGGACCAGATTCGATTGGCTTCGCCAAAAGCAGAGTTGTTGTCGTAGTCTGACGAAGATATCGGTGTTCGGCTCATGTGGCAGCTATCCTGCGTTTAAACACAAATGGTCGCTAACTATAAAGTGAATAATAAGTCGACATGTAAGAAGGGTAATGAAATGCAGGTTAGTGTAGCAGACATAACGCGCCAACGTCGGGTGAGCGCGATTGCGGCGCCCAAATAGTGGTCGTTGCGCATTATAGCGTTGCATGGTCCGGACACGGGGCGATCTCACGAGCTAGCTGATTTACTCGCCGACACCATTCACTCGGTGGGGAGTGCCGCCGAGCGGCTTACCCCAAAAGGATTAACCCACAGCCCGGGGGTCCTCAATTTCTATTCCGGAGTACTTCTTTAGTAGTATATAAATTTGGATGTGTTAGTGCCGCTGATTGTGGTTCTACGGTTGTGTTCCGGAAGACCCCCGGGCGCCCGTAATGGATTCTTGGCGTGTCGGACCCGAGTTGGAGAGCCGACGCCGATGCCGAGACGGAAGCCGCCGCAGCGGCGAGCGTATGACACCGACCTGACTTACGGTCAGTGGAAGCTGATCGCGCCGCTGATCCCCGAAGCGAACCCCGGCGGTCGGCCGCGCAACGCGGCCTCGCGCGAGCCGGTGAACGCAATCCTCCATTTTCTGCGCGCCGGCATGGCCTGGCGCCTGCTGCCGCACGACCTGTCGCCCTGGCAGACGGTCTACTAATACGACCCAGCGCCGGCGGGGGACGGTGAAGCCCTTTGCGCCGGGCGGGCGTTTCACGATCTCCAGGACGAGGTGCGTCTTGGCCTTCGCCCAGTCGACGAGCCTCTATCCGTCCGGTCAACGTTCCATCGATACGATAACGGATTAGTCGCGTATACCGAAAACGTCGAGACCGAAAAAAATCGCAATTTAATAATGACACTAGATTACGCGACGTGAGATATTTTTCGGGTTGCGGTTTGATCATTTGAGGGAGAAAGGCATTGACGGAATTTTACAGGGAAAGTGAGTATATTACCTTATTGCACCCCGTCATTCGGCAGGGCTCTGCTTGGCCTTTGATGCGGCAAAGTGAAGAACTGATGGCGGCCGTTGGCCGCGTTGAGGGCAGCATGTCAGGTTCGGTAAATCGCGCCGCACGGCACGTCCATCTCGAAGAAGCTCTCTTGAGCCGCGAGGCGGGGATGACACTTTCCGACACCGCGGCACCCCGCCCAGCCAGGTCCGGCTGCGTGGCCTGCGATGCTGGTGCCCGATCGTGGGAATTCATCGTGCCGAGCGAGTATGTTGGGAACCCAACGGTCGCCCTCGCAGTCGAGCCCTATTCGCTCACGCTTCGTCAGCTGCTACGGCGTTTGGTTGAGTTTTCGTCCGGCGAGCGCGAGGCGGTGACGCCGCAAGTTGCGATGTTGACCGCCGACGCTTTGCTGATTCTGTTGCGCTGGCCGTTTGTCCGCATTTTTTCAGATGCTGACAACCTGCGCTTGGGGCTGATTGACCAGCACGCGGCCATCACCGCCTATCCCATGTACGCGTTCTTCGGGTTCCAGCATGTCGTTCCCATTGGTGCCGGACGTGTCGGCTTTGACACGAGTCCCAAGTTGAAAGAAGACAGGGAGCCGGAGCTGTGGACATTGCTCTTGCTTGCTCAAGCGAACCGCGGTCAAGGATGTGGGCTCACGAGAAATATCCGGCGGCGCTTCAGTTCCTGGGTGATGCGAAAGCGGTTTCCTCTTGACCCTCTCGACTGGACCCTGGATCAGATCGAGACGGCTCGCCTTCACTGGGGGGAGTGATTTCTCCCGGTCGCAAGTAACTGATCAGCGGCGGCGCTTCGAGTCGCATGTTACGAAACCCCGCCTCTGCCTGAGGCGGGGTGACCGCCCAGGATTTTCCTGAAACCGCGTGGTTTGAGTTACGCCGCCATAGCCGGCTTGTGCTGTATGGCTCAGTGGCGTTTCTCGTTTTCTCAGCTTTGGCCGGCGGGAAGTCGCGGATCGAGCGGTGCCGTCGGCGGGTGTTCTACCGGTCCATGAACAGGTCATATCCGAGGAAGTTCATCCATGCGTGTGGGGGAGGCGCACCGCGGTAGGGATACCTTACCGCTTAACCAGCCATGCGTAGATGGTGGAGCGACCCGCAGCCGGAATTGCTGTGTGGATCGGGATCGACACCCCTTCGACGCGCCAGGCGGTGGGTGGCGCTTTCGCTGTGTCCAATGCCAAGGCGATGCTGCATCAGATGGTGGCGCCGACACTCCGGGCGGCCGACAACGTGCGCCTGAGGTCAACCAGTGCTCGTTCTGCTGCGGTCCGCGCCCGATCGGGTCCGCTGGCCGCGCCTTCACCGTAGTAAGCGCGTCCTCCGCCTCCGAGGACGTTTCGGATATCGCTCAGGTCGAGGCCGATGATGCCACGCTTGGTGAGGAGTTCCGATGTCACCGCAACGGCGCCCGCCATCGCGGCCAGCGCCGGATCGTACAGAAGGGCAGGGGACGGTGCGGATGCCACGGTGCGCGCGAGCGGCAGGCCCGTCAGCGCCACGGCTGACACGCCGCCGAGGAGGAGTGTACGTCTTGATATCTGCATCGATTAGCCGGACCGAACAGGAATGCCATCATCGCTGGAAGAGCGCAGATGTCGACGGTGCGTGACGATCAGGCTGCGTTCACTTTTACAAGCCGGGTGCACAGTGGCTCCATCCGTCCCGAGCGCCGCACGCGGCCGAATACCCTGCACCCACAGCCCCGCACGCCAACTCTCGACCCACCCCGCGCAAACCCTGTTCCAGACGGACGGACCTTTGCACACCCGAGGGCCATTCCGCACGGGAGCCGATGGAGATCATTCATGCCGCTGACCGTCCGACCCGACGGCGCCGTCCGACTGGCTTACGGTGGTGGTGGGAGTCCATCTGGATGGACTTTCAGGGACGCTCTTCCGACCGGGGATCGGCCGTCAAATCTTGTTGGGAGCAGCGGAAGCCCTGGCTCCAGAGACATGTGAACTGGAAAAGGGACTATTTGACTATGAAGCAATGTACATGTTGCGTCGCACCACATTTACGCCGCCGGTTGCGGTGGCTGTCGCTCGCGGTTGAGGTGGCGACTTGGGATATTCGCCGCTTTGCCCGCCGCACGCCACGCTGCTTCGCGCGAACGGGTGATGCCCTTGCTGGAGGCAGCCGCCATGAAGGAAGGTTCAAGCCGGCTCCACCGCGAGGAGCATGCCCTGGAGGGATACCTTACCGCTCAACCAGGCATCCGCAGATGGTCGAGCGATCCACAGCCGGAAACGTTGGTCGTTAAGATGTTGATCGCGGTCAACATCTCCATCGAGATCGTCTCCCGGAACGGGGTGTAGCTCGCGTACGGTAGCAGAGCCGTTCGCGACGCGCCGTGTGCATGGCGCCGTAGTGAGCGATCGGCGCAGCGGTGGCCATCCGCGGTCTTCCGTGGATTTGGGTGGCTGGATGCGCCTCGGATTGAGAGGCCGTTTGGAAAGGGTTGAATAGCCCTCGGACGGCAGACTTCCCGCGACGCCGCGTAGGCGAGTGACATCAGGAACGCGCGGCATGTTCATCCACTACAACCGCTCTGGTTACAGGACGCGTCCCACACGCAGCCGAGGTGGTCTCGCTGACAATGGCGACGGCCCACACGGGAATGCTCATCACGCTGGTGCTGCGCACCTCGAACGCGATTTGGCGGCCGGGCAGACGCTTGGGCGGGTATTCTGTCATCCACTGCCGAGTTGGGGGAGAGGTTGGTCGTCACCAGCCTGCAGCGCCTGCCTGTAGGGGGTGGCGTCGAGACAGAAAGGCGATCATAGTTAACGAGAAAAATGGGCGCCACATCACCAGGCAGGGCTGAGATTTGAGTGACGTACATCCGATGACCCCCGTGGCGCGATTTGATGCTAGCCACTATGAGGGAATTGATGCGAATCTGGATGCGAAGGCGGTAGCGCCGCTCGTGGGCATGTCGCCGCTTTTTATTACGCGGGTTCTTGGAAAAAAAGGAACGCTCGGAATAGATGACGTAGTGTGCCTATTGGAACAAGATGCGTTTCGTGAGACGTTTGTGCCAAGGAGCCGCGTCATTGATTACCTTTTAAGAAGGCCCGAGGTAAATTTAGATAAACTGCCCCCCGTCGAGTGTGATTCGTATCTGGTACACGGGGATGTTCTTTCTGTACTGAAAATGCTGCCGAGCGGGTCGGTAAAATGTACAGTGACCTCACCCCCCTTCTGGGGGATGAGAGCGTATGATGAAGAGCGGGCCGTCGCTTGGGCTGATGGCGAAGTGTGTGCGCTTGGGTGCGAAAGCACGCCCGAAGGATTCGTTAGGCACAATATAGAGATATTGCACGAATTGAGATCAGTAATGCAAATCGACGGTAGTATATGGTGGAATATTGGCGATTCCTACAATACGAGAGGAAGAATTCGGGGAAGCTCGCGAGAAATTAATCGATCTATGGCCGGTCGAGGTGAAGATCGTGAGTACACGAGTTCTCGGAAACGGTATAGCGCGGGGCACTCATTTTTGAAAGATGGTGACAAGTGCGCTATACCGTCCCAGATCGCGCACCGCGCTATTTTGATCGGCTATTACCTGCGGGCCGAGATCGTGTGGGCAAAACAGAATGGTCTTCCGGAACCTAGGCGGTCGAGGACTGCGCGGGCGCACGAAACTATCCTGCATTTAGCTTTGGTACGTGCCCCAGAGTTTCATCATGATGCCTATTTTGCTCTTAGTGCAGAGAGGGGCGGAAGAAATCGTAGCCGCGAACCAAGTAGACTTACAGATGTCTGGTCATTTCCCACTACTCGTGGCGGCGGTGCACATGGAGCGCAATTTCCAGTCGTGCTACCAGCCCGTTGTATAGCGCTTTCGAGCACGCCAGGTGAACTTGTCCTTGATCCGTTCGTCGGTTCGGGCACCTCGTGCGCAGCCGCGATCAACCAGGATCGCCGATTTATAGGAGTGGATGTTTCGGCCAAATACCTGTGGAGCGCACGTGATCGCATATCAAGAGATATCGGAGTTGAGGTTACTGTTATAACACTGAATCCGACCAACGCCGCGGCGCCATACAGCGATTCTTATGTTGTGTTTGCGCACGCGGTGGGCGGCGGAGAAACAGGTATATGCTTTCAAGCGCTGCTGAATGCCTTGTCGAACTCGAAAGAAGCCGCAACTGCTCTGCCCTGAGTGGTAGGTATCTCGGATCTGGAGCCGACCGTGTTTTGGAGAGGGCCCCTCGGGCCGGACGGTTGGAGCGGGATGAATTGACATGGTGAGCCGGGCTTTCGAAGGATGAAAGCTCTGGCAAGACACCGATCCCACAGCGTCGCGTTCAAACGGCAGGTCGCACAGGAGTTCCTGGCCGGGGAGACCCTGCACGGCTTGGCGAAGCGCCACGACATCTCGCGCAACCTGATCCGGATCTGGGTCGAGAAGTACGAGGCCGGCGCGTTCGATGAAGACGTGCAATCGGCGGATCTGCTCCAGGTCTACGAGGCGCGGATCGCCGCGCTCGAACGTCTGGTCGGCAAGCAGGCGCTCGAACTGGAGTTTTTAAAAGGGGCTCAGCGGCTCGGACCAGGACCGACAAGCGCGCCCATGTCCGTAATAACAGGCCCCGCGGCGTCTCCGTCACGGCGGGATGCCGTCTGATGGGGATCGCGCGCTCCACCTACTACGACGCGCCGAAGCGAGCCGTCGACGACACCGCGCTGGTCGAGGCGATGCACGCCATCAAGGATGAGTTCGAGGCCTACGGCTGGCGGCGGATGCAGGCGGCACTCGGCCAGGAGGGCTGGGTGGTGAACCACAAGAAGCTGAAGCGGCTGATGCGCGAGCACGGACTGAACGCCAGCCGCCGGCGCCGCTATGTCACGACCACCGACAGCGACCACGACCAGCCGGTTTTCTCGGACAGAACGAAGGACATGATCGTCGACGGCCCAAACCAGCTCTGGGTCGCCGACCTGACCTACGTGGCCGTTGCGGTGGGCTTCGTCTACGTCGCCGTCATCATGAATGCCTGGTCCCGACGGATCATTGGCTACGCCATGAGCCGCCGGATCAATGCGCGGCTGACGCTGGCGGCTCTCGATGCGGCCATCGCGTTGCGCAGTCCCCCTCCCGGCTGCGTCCACCACACGGACCGCGGATCGCAATACGCTGCCGGGAAGTACCGCGACCGCCTTCGCCAGGCGAAGCTCGTCGGCTCGATGGGACGGCGCGGCAATCCGTACGATAATGCAATGATGGAGAGCCTCATGAAGACCCTGAAGGTCGAAGGCGTCTACCCGCTCGAGTTCGAGACCGCAGAGGACGTCGCGGACCAGCTTCCGGCCTTCATCGAGAAGTACAACGCCAAGCGTCTCCACTCATCGCTTGGCTACCTCAGCCCCGAACAGTTCGAGAAGCAGCACGCCCAGCCACCGGTCAAAGACGCCGCCTGATCGTGTCCGGCCCGAGGGGCCCACTCCACCAACAGACGGGACCTCGTCAGCGGGCTGTTCACCTCGTGTCCGAAGACCCGGCAGCGGGCCACACCCGCCCCTGCAGGGGAGGGTGCGGCAGCATCTGTCAGGTAGGTACTGTCCAGCAGACGTGATGTCGACTACCGCGGTACATCAGGCACTTCCCGCTGGGTCCATGCGGGCCATCCGCCGTCTCCAAGATTCGGGCCGAAACTGGGCTTGGCGGTATCGTTCAGTCTCGTACACCCATTCGCCGTGAAGCGCTAAGCTGTGTGTGATATGGAGTGCTAACATGGCTCGCCGTAGGTCGGCCTCGCCAACGCCCTGGCTGCGGCATCCTTCCGGCAGGTTTAGGAACTCGGCGTCTTCTCGATGACGGAGCAACACACCTCCCGCGTCGAGTTCCGCAATGCAGACCTCGAGGGGGAGTGCATGCTGCGGGTTTAGTCGCAGTTGCTCCATAAATTCCGACCGGATAGAAAAATGGCAGCCGTCAATTTTAACGGTCATAGGAGGCGGTTCGGCGTCCGCGGGATTGCGTCGCCTGGCGTTCTGGAGGGATGCTGCAATAACGGCTATACGGCGTTCCGCCTCCGCGCGCGTCTTGGCGGGTGCAGAATCCGGGACACCGAGCATGAAATCGCGATGGCCGTGGCCCCGGAAGGTGATGTTCGCGACCCAGCCGCCGTTGTTTCCCTGTGTCGCAGGCACCCGGTATATTTCATACCCGATAATGTTTTTCCATTTTGCCTTTCGAAGCGTTACGTACCCGGCATAGGTAATATGATTATAGTCGGAGACGCATGCATCGATGTCGATATTGTATTTTTGTATCAATGAAATAAGGCCAGACCTTGCGGATGAAGGTGTCATAGCTTCCTCGTTGAAATGCATGTTGCCGTCGCATCGATAGATTGCCCAACTAAGATAGGACCTGTCGAAATTTAAATTGCACTGAAACATTATGGACGAAATAAGGATTTTTCGGGCCGTGTTTGTACACGGTTTCCCGAGGCGCCGTCGGCTGATTTTTTAGGTTCGGATCCGGTGTGGAGAGCGGCTTGGCGTCGGGGGCTACACGACCCGCGCCCATGGCAAGGCGTCTACTGTTACTTCGGCGTCGGACCGGGAGCGGGTATGGGAACAGGTTTACCAACCCTGTCATGACCGACCGACAGAGCCGCGGCTGCCCGCGAACAAAAAGGGGATCCTGGGCTTCGACCGGCAAGAAGATCCCGTGCCGAATAGGAATGCGATCATCGACGGAAAGTCGCAGACGTCGACGGTGCGCGGCGATCAAGCCCGCGCGCCCGCTGCGATTGTGCAGAGACGGCGACAGGCGGCGGTGACGGGAGTCCATCCGGATGGACTTGCAGGGACGTTCGCCGCGGAGCGACATCGGCCGTCGCTATCTTGCTGAGCAGCGGGCAGTCAGCAGGGTGCTTCCAGAGACGTGTGAACTGTGGAAGGACCCTTTCGGGGATACCTTACCCGCAGGATTGCCGTTCACACCCTGGCAGAATCTTCACCGATGGTTGGTAGACCCTGAAAGGGGACATTGACGATCATGACGTCGCATGCCTCGCTCAGCGCCCGTTCAGTTCGATGGACTCGCGATGGACATCGGCCGTTGCGGCACCCCCGGGTGGGCTGGTGCACGAACGCGAACTGGATCGGAGCGGGGGAGGGAGCCCTACCGTCTGAAGGAGACCGGGTGCGGGTGCAAATGTGGTCGCCGGATCGGTAGGGCCGTGACCAAAGAGTGAAGAGCAAGGATCAGCGGCCGAAGACACCGACAATCTCGGCCATGAAGGGCTTGAGGTGAAAGCTATTCGCGGGGACGACGGCCGCCAGCCATCCGGCTTTTTCAACCGCCTCTGCCGTAACCGGGCCGACGGCGGCGATCTGTGTCGTTGCCATCGCGCCCTGGAGCATGGCTTGCAGGCCGGCGGCCTCCGCCACCTTCTGCAGGCGCCGGATCTGCGGTGTGCTGGTGAAGGCGATGAGGTCTACTTCGCCGGCTGCCATTTTGTGGATCATCTCGATCACCGCGTCGTCCTCCTCCTCGGACGCATAGCGGTAGCACAGGACGGGGTCGCACCCGGCCCCGCGGGATAGGAGGAAATCTGCCAGCGTGCTCGGCGCTTCCGGATAAAGTTGGATGCCCACGCGCCGACCCTGCAGGGGCAGCGCGCCCAGTGTCCCGATCAGGCCCGCCGTGGTCGGAGCCGCGGCGCTAAGGTCGGGGCCTAGGCCGGCGCGCCGGAGGGCGCCGGTGGGCTTCGGCCCGCGCACCACCTTCCGCACCTCGCGGAGTGCCGCGACAACATCGGCACGGATGCCTGTCCGATCCGCGAAATCCAGCAGGCGCGACACCCCTTCGCCCGTGTAGAAGACGACGTCGTCGAAATCACCCCGAGCAAGGCGATGCAGCCAGGCCTCGACCGGGGCGGCGTCCTCGACATCGCGGATGCCGACCAGCGGGCAGCGGATGGTCGTCGCACCCTGCCGCTCCAGCATGGAGGCGAAGAGGTCGAGCGCGCGGGTCTCCGGCACCACGATCCTGCGTCCTTCGAGACTCATCCGGTCAGTCTCCATCCATCGGACATCGCAGCCGCGGCTCGGCATCCGAACACCTGCCCGATGCCGAGCACCACGGGCGCGCCGCCCGCCATTCCCGCCGCGGCGGCACCCAGCGCATCGAGCCGGCCGGTCCAGCGATGCTCGTCGTGGCGCGATACGCCCGCGATCGCCACCGCCGGCGTGTCCGCCGGCAGGCCTTCCTTCATCAGGCCCTTGGCGATGCCGCAGGCCCGGCGCGCCGCCATGTAGAAGATGATGCTGGTCCGCCCGTCGGCCAACCCGCGCCAGTCTAGCTCGCCGGGGATGTCCCCGGTCCGCGCGCATCCCGTGACGAAGCGAACCGACTGTGCCAGATCGCGATGGGTCAGCGACACGCCGAGGGTGGCGGCGAGCGCCATGCCTGCCGTAATGCCCGGCACCACGTCGAGCGAAATACCGGCGGCATCGAGCTTTTCGATCTCTTCGCCGGCGCGGCCGAAGATCATCGGATCCCCGGACTTCAGTCGGACGACGTGCTTTCCCTGGCGCGCCAACCGCACCATCAGATCATTGATGTCCTCCTGAACGCAGGAGGCGCGGCCGCCGCGCTTGCCGACCAGCATGCGCCTCGCTTCCCGGCGCGCGAGTTTGAGCACCTCGGCGGAAACGAGATCGTCGAAGAGGATGACGTCGGCCGCCTGGAGCGCGCGCAGCGCCTTCAACGTCAGCAGTTCGGCGTCGCCCGGGCCGGCACCGACGAGGGTGACGCGGCCGGCCGACGGCCCGGCGGATGTGCCGTCGAGCATGGCGGCCTCGGTGGCGGCATCCGGCGGGTCACCGGCCAGCGCGCGGTCCGAGAAGCGCTCCCAGAAGGCGCGGCGCGCGGCGCCCGGCGCGAGGCGCTCCATCACCGTCGCGCGCATGCTCTTGGCCAGCGCCGCCCAATGCGCCAGCGCCGGATGCAGGACCGTTTCGATGCGCCGCCGAACGGCCTGTCCCAGGATCGGCGCCGCGCCGTCGGTCGAGATGCCGATCACGACGGGCGACCGGTTGACGATGCTGCCGAACTGGAATTCGCACAGGGCCGGCGTGTCGACCACGTTCACCGGTACGCCGGCAGCCCGCGCAGCCGCGGCGAAATCGGCCGCTTCGGCGGGATCGGCGATGTCGGCGACGGCGATCGCGGTGCCCGCGAAGGCGGCTGCGGTCCATGCCGACCGATGCAGGGTGATGGAACCGGCCGCGGCGCCGCGGTCGACCAGCGCGAGCATGTCGGGGCCGGGATCCACCGCATGGACGGCGACCGCCGCACCGGCGGCGGCGAGTAGCTCCGCCTTCCAGGCAGCCGCGGGGGAGCCGCCCGCTACCAGCGCCGGCTTGGCCGCGAGATCGAGAAAGACGGGCAGCTTGGCCAGCGCTCCGAGCCGGCCGGGGGCAACCTCAGACGGCTTCCTGCATGCGGCGCGCATGGATCATCCTCCTCAGGTCGGTGCGGCAGGAGCCGCAGTTGGTTCCGGCACCGGTCGCCGCACCGACGGCCTCGGCCGTGGCGGCGCCGGCGGCGATGGCCGCGTCGATCCGGTTGGCGCCGACGCCGAGGCAGGCGCACACGGCCGGGCCCGCGTCCGCCTGACCGGTGCCAGGCCGGCCGCTCAGAATTCGCAGGCGTTCCCCGGTATCGCCGAAGGACACGCCGAGACGTTCGGCCAGCCAGACGCGCGCGGCCGCCACCGGCTGGCGGTCGAGGAAGATCGCTCCCGCGAGGCGGTCGCCGTCGAAGCGGGCGAAGCGGAGGCGGCCGGCGCTTTCGTCCCGGACGGACAGCGTCTCACCGACGCCTAGCAGCGCTGCCGCCAAGCCGTCCCAATCCTCCGGCACCGCGACCCCGGCGAATTCCAGTCGCCAGCCGTCCTCGACGCCAGCCAATGCCCGGTACGGGGCATCGATCCGCTGCGGCCGGTCGCGCAGCACCGCAAACCCGTACCAGGCCGCGGGAAACGGGCGAACGGCAGCCGCTCCGAACTTCAGGCCCGGCTGGCCTGAAACCGGATCGGTGTGGGCGGCGGTGGCGGCGCCGATACGGCCGGATGCGGCGAGTTGATTGGTCCAGTGCATCGGCACGAAAACGCTGCCGCGCCGCTGCCTGTCGGTGACGAGGGCACGCACGATCACGCCACCGCGCGCACTATCGAGCTGTATCAGGGTGGCCGGCGCGATGCCGGCGGCGGCCGCGTCGAGGGTGTGGATCTCGCAGAAGGGTTCCGCGATGTGGCGCATCAGGCGCGGGCTCTTCGCCGTCCGCGTCATGGTGTGCCACTGGTCGCGGATGCGGCCGGTGTTGAGGATCAGCGGGAAGGTTTCATCCGGCTGCTCCACCGCCGCGCGGACCGGCGTCGCCACGAAGCGCGCGCGGCCGTCATCGGTGTAGAAGCGGCCGTCGGCGAAGAAGCGCCGTTCGCCCGGCGGTTCGCCCAGCTCTTCGCTGGCACGCAACGGCCACTGGAACGGTGCGAGTTCGCCATAGGCCCGGTCGTCCAGCCCGGTACAGCCGCCGATGTCGAAATCGCGGGCACCGCCGTTACCCGCGGCGGAGAGAGCGGCATGTTCGCGGAAGATCGCCGCGGGGCCGTCAAAGGCGAAATCGTCGGCCCAGCCCATCCGTGCCGCCACGTCGCAGACGATGCGCCAATCGGCCCGCGTTTCGCCGGGCAGCGGCAGGAAACCGCGCTGGCGCGAGATGCGCCGCTCGGAGTTGGTGACCGTGCCGTCCTTCTCCGCCCACGCCGCCGCGGGCAGAAGGACATGGGCATGGTACGTCGTGTCCGTCCGGGTCACGTCCGAGACGACCACGAAGGGACAGGCGGCCAGCGCCGCGGCGACCGCGTCCGCATCGGGCAGCGACACCGCCGGGTTGGTCGCCATGATCCAGAGCGCCTTGATCCGGCCGTCGCCGACCGCGCGGAATAGGTCGACCGCCTTCAGTCCGGGCCGCTCCGCGATGCGCGGACTGGCCCAGAAGCCCTGGACGATCTCGCGGTGTGCCGGATCGTCGAGGCGCATATGGGCGGCGAGCATGTTGGCGAGACCGCCGACCTCGCGCCCGCCCATCGCGTTCGGCTGCCCGGTGACCGAGAAGGGACCGGCGCCGGGCTTGCCGATGCGGCCGGTCAGCAGGTGGCAGTTGATGATCGCGTTGACCTTGTCGGTGCCCGACACCGACTGGTTCACGCCCTGGGAATAGACGGTGACGACCCGCTCGGCACCCGCCCACAGGGAGAAGAAGCGGCTGAGGTCGGCGGCGGACAGACCGGTCGCGCGCGCCGCACCCTCCAGGCCGCAGGCGGCCGCCACCACGACCGCATCGTCCAGGCCCGCCGTGTGCGCGTCCACGAAGCCGTGATCGGCGAAGCCGCCGGCCGCCAGATGATCGAGCAGGCCGAGGAACAGCGCCACGTCGGAATCCGGCGCCAGCGCCAGGTGCAGGTCCGCCTCCTCGGCCGTGTTGGTGACGCGCGGATCGAGCACGACGATGCGCGTGCCGCGCCGCTCGCGCGCGGCGAGCAGGCGCTGGAACAGCACCGGATGGCACCAGGCCAGATTGGAACCGACCAGGACGACCAGGTCGGCCTCGTCCAGGTCGGCATAGGTGCCGGGCACGGTGTCCGAACCGAAGGCGCGGACATGGCCGGCGACCGAGGATGCCATGCAGAGGCGGGAGTTCGTGTCGATGTTGGCCGAACCGATGAAGCCCTTCATCAGCTTGTTGGCGACGTAGTAGTCCTCGGTCAGCAGCTGTCCGGAGACGTAGAAGGCGACCGAGTCCGGCCCGTGCTTGGCCACCGCCGCGGCGAAGCGCTCTGCGACGAGGCCCAGTGCGGCGTCCCAGGTCGCCGGCCGGCCGTCGACCTCGGGCACCGTCAGCCGGTCGTCGAGCGACAGCGTTTCGCCCAGGGCGGCACCCTTGGAACAGAGCCGGCCGCGGTTGGCCGGATGATCCGGGTTGCCGGCGATGTCGACGCCGCCATCCGCCCGAGGCGTCGCCAGCACGCCGCAGCCCACGCCGCAATAGGGGCAGGTCGTGCGCACCGTGCCGCCCAACTCCGGGGCGGATGGCCACGCCTTCACGCCGCCGCTCCGCACAGCAGCGCCGCGGGCAGCAGAATGCGGCCGGCCTCGAGGCGCAGCGGGACATGGCCGGCGCAGCCTTCGTCGGCGCCGGTCGCCTCGCCGCTGGTCAGGTCGATGATCCAGTTGTGCAGCGGGCAGGTGACGGACGTTCCGTGCACGATGCCCTGCGACAGCGGCCCACCGGCATGCGGGCAGCGATCGCGCAGAGCGAACAGCCGTCCGTCGGCCGTCTTGAACACCGCGATATCGCCGCCGGGCGCCCGCACCACGCGCGCACCCAGAGCCGGCACGTCGTCGGCGGTACCGATTTCGATCCAGTCGTTCACGGGGACGGCCATCACTCCGCCGCCTGTGGCAGGGTGAAATCGGCCATCGGTGCGAACTCGTGCGCGTCCGTTCCGCGCACCCGCTCGGCCCACGGATCGCTTTGCGCCCGGCGCTGCGACACCACGAAGCGGTCGTAGAGGGCGCGGCGCCGATCCGGATCGTCGACGACCAGCGCGCGGATGGCGTCGACGCCGACGCGCGCCGACCATTTGTACATGCGCTCCAGATAGCGCCCCTGTTCGCGGTAGAGCTGGGTCAGGGCGGCGATCGTCTCCAGCGCCTCGTCTTCGGTCGCGACCTTGGTCAGGACCTCGGTGCCCTGAATGTGCAGGCCCGCCGCACCGGCAAAGTGGATTTCGTAACCGGAATCGACACAGATCACGCCGACGTCCTTGCAGGTCGCCTCGGCACAGTTTCGCGGGCAGCCCGAGACCGCCATCTTCACCTTGGCCGGCGTCCACGACCCCCACATGAACTTCTCGATGCGGATGCCGAGCCCGGTGGAATCCTGCGTCCCGAACCGGCACCAGTCCGTGCCGACGCAGGTCTTCACCGTGCGCAGACCCTTCGCATAGGCGTGGCCCGAAACCAGGCCCGCCGCGTTGAGGTCTGACCAGACGCCGGGCAGGTCCTCCTTGCGCACGCCCAGCAGGTCGATGCGCTGACCGCCCGTCACCTTCACCGTCGGAATCGCGAACTTGTCCGCGACGTTGGCGATGGCACGCAGTTCGGCCGGGCTGGTGACGCCGCCCCACATCCGGGGCACCACGGAGTAGGTGCCGTCCTTCTGAATGTTGGCGTGCACCCGCTCGTTGATGAAGCGCGAGCGCCCGTCGTCGGCATAGTCCTCCGGCCAGGCACAGAGCAGGTAGTAGTTGAGCGCCGGCCGACACTTGGCGCAGCCGCAGGACGTCTTCCACTGCAGTTCCTGCATGACCGCCGGAATCGATTTCAGCGACTTCGCGACGATCAGCCTGCGCACGTCGTCGTGGCCGAGATCGGTGCAGCCGCACATCGGCTCCACCGCGGCCCGGCTGTAGGCGTCGCCGAGCGTCAGCGTCATCAGCTGCTCGACGAGCCCGGTGCAGGAGCCGCAGGAGGACGAGGCCTTGGTTTGCGCCCGCACCTCCTCCAGGGTCGTCAGACCCGTGCTCGCGATGGCGTCGGTGATTCTGCCTTTACACACGCCGTTGCAGCCGCAGATCTCCGCCTCATCCGGCAATGCTGCAACGGCCGCCATAGGGTCCAGCGGGCTGCCTCCCGCATAGGACTGACCGAAGATGAGCGTCTCGCGCATCTCCGCGATGTCCGTTCCCCGGCGCATCAGGTCGAAGAACCACGGGCCGTCCGCGGTCTCGCCGTACAGGACGGCGCCGACGATCCGGTCGCCGTCCAGGATCAGGCGCTTGTAGATGCCGCGGGCCACGTCGCGCAGGACGATCTCCGGCCGCTCCCTGCCCTCGGCGAAATCGCCGGCCGAGAAGAGGTCGATCCCCGTCACCTTCAGTTTGGTCGACGTCACGGCGCCGGTGAAAGCGGCCGAGGCGTCGCCGGCAATCTGCTGCGCTGCCGTCCGCGCCATCTCGTAGAGCGGTGCGACCAGGCCGTAGCAGACGCCGCGATGCTCGACGCACTCGCCGACGGCGAACACGTCCGGGTCGCTGGTGCGCATCGTGTCGTCGACCAGCACGCCACGATTGACGTCCAGCCCGGCGGCCTTCGCCAGCGCGGCATTCGGCCGGATGCCGACGGCCATCACCACGATTTCCGCGGCGAGTTCGGTGCCGTCGTCGAGGCGCACGCCGGTGACGCGGCTGTCGCCGAGGATCGCATGGGTGTTGGCGCGCGTTCGCACGGCGATGCCGCGCAACTCCATCGCCTGTTCCAGCAGGTACCCTGCGGCCTGATCGAGTTGGCGCTCCATCAGCGTCGGCATCAAATGGAGGACGGTGACCTCCATTCCCTGCGCCTTCAGCCCCGCGGCCGCCTCCAGCCCGAGCAGGCCGCCGCCGATCACCACGGCGCGGCCGCCCTGTCGCGCCGCAGCCAGCATCGCCTCGACATCGTCCAGGTCGCGATAGGTCACCACGCCCGGAAGGGTGGCGCCGGGGATGGGGACGACGAAGGGGTTGGAGCCGGTGGCGATCAGCAGCGCGTCGTAGTCGGCGGTGGTGCCGTCCTTCGCCACGACACGCTTGGCCGCGCGGTCGACGAAGACGACTTCCTTGCCGCGGTGGAGGGTGATGCCGTTGGCGTCGTACCAGGCGTCGTCGTGGATCAGGATGTCTTCGTAGCGCTTCTCGCCGGAGAGGACCGGCGACAGCATGATGCGGTTGTAGTTCACCCGCGGCTCGCTGCCGAAGATCGTGACGGCCCAGGCTTCCGACGCGCGCTCGAACAGTTCCTCGAGGACGCGTCCGGCGGCCATTCCATTGCCGATGACGACCAGTCGCTTGGTCATGTTTTCCTCCTCACGCTGCGGCTTTGCCGGCGGCGCGCACGTCGTTCCCGGCACCGCGCTTCGAGACGGCGCCGTGCTCGTACTCCTCGAGGAAGCTCAGGATTTCCTCGCGGTAGCGGTAGTAGTCGGGGTGTTCGAGCAAGGCCTTGCGGCTGCGCGGCCGGGGCAGGTCGACCGTCACCACCTTACCGATGCGGGCGTTCGGCCCGTTGGTCATCATCACCACCCGGTCGCCGAGCAGGATCGCCTCGTCGACGTCGTGGGTGACGCAGACCGCGGTCACCTGGGTGCGCTTCCAGACGTCCATCAGGACGTCCTGGAGTTCCCAGCGCGTCAGGCTGTCGAGCATGCCGAAGGGCTCGTCGAGCAGGAGAAGCTTCGGCGACAGGGCGAAGGCGCGCGCGATGCCGACGCGTTGTTTCATGCCGTTCGAGAGGTCGACCGCACGCTTGTGCATGGCGTCGGCCAGCCCGACACGGGCGAGGTAGTATTCGACGATCTCGCGGCGCTCGGCCGGCCTGGCGTGCGGATAGACCCGGTCGACACCGAGCGCCACGTTCTCGCGCGCCGTCAGCCACGGCATCAGCGACGGCGCCTGGAAGACGACGGCCCGGTCGGGTCCGGCGCCTGCGACTTCGCGGCCGTCCAGGACGATGCCGCCACCCGATATCTCGTTCAGGCCGGCCACCATCGACAGCACGGTCGACTTGCCGCAGCCGGAATGGCCGATCAGGGAGACGAACTCGCCCTTGCGCATGAGCAGCGAGAAGTCCTCGACGACGGTCAGCGGCCCCTTCGGCGTCGGATAGACCTTCTTCACCTCGTAGAATTCGAGATAGCGCTCGCGCAGCGGCGACCGGCCGGCCTCGCGAACGGTCTCCGGCAGCGGGTCGAGCTGCGTGACGGGCTTCACGTCCGGCAGGCGGCGTTCCTCCGCGTCGACCGAGCGGGCGGCCCCCGCTTCGATCAGCCAGCCGGTGATCTCGGCGCGCAGGCGCTTGAACGCCGGGTCGTGGTTGAGCGCGGTGCGGCTGCGCGGCCGCTGGATCGTCACCTTGAAGGACGGCCCCAGCGTCGCGTTCGGTCCCGGCCGCAGCGGCACGATGCGGTCGGCCAGCAGGATCGCCTCGTCCACGTCGTTGGTGACGAGGACGATGGTCTTGCCCTCGCGTGCCCGTATCTCGTCCAGTTCGTCCTGAAGTTTCGCCCGTGTCAGCGCGTCGAGCGCCGACAGGGGCTCGTCGAGCAACAGGATATCGGGGCCGGTCGCCAGTGCCCGAGCGACCGCGACGCGCTGGCGCATGCCGCCGGACAGCTCCGCCGGCCGCCGGTCGGCGGCATGGGCGAGCCCGACCATCGCGATGTACTTCTCGACCCGTGCGACCCGCGGGGCCTTCGTCTCGTCGCGCCGCACGGCGTCCACCGCCAGCGCCACGTTGCCGCGTACCGTGAGCCACGGCAGCAGCGAATAGGACTGGAAGACGACGCCACGGTCGGCGCCCGGCCCCTTGCAGGGAGCGCCGCGCACCCGCACCGTACCAGCGTCCGGTTCGGCCAAGCCCGCCATCAGGGAGATGAGAGTCGTCTTGCCGCTGCCGGAGAAGCCTACGACGGCGACGAACTCGCCCTCCTCCACGGAGAGGGAGATGTCGCGCAACACTTCGGTGCGGTTCGGGGCCTCCCCGTGAGCCTTGGCGACGCGGTCGAGTTCGAGGATCGGCATCTGTCGGCCCCCTTAGCGCTTGTCGGAGAAGGAGAAGGCGGCCTGCAGCGCGAACATGACGCGGTCGAGCAGGAATCCGATGATGCCGATCGTCAGAACGGCGACCATGATGCGGGCGAGCGAGGCCGAGGAGCCGTTCTGGAACTCGTCCCAGACGAACTTTCCGAGGCCGGGGTTCTGCGCCAGCATCTCGGCGGCGATCAGCACCATCCAGCCCACGCCCAGCGACAGCCGCAGCCCGGTGAAGATCAGCGGCAGCGCCGAGGGCAGGACCAGCTTGCGAACGGTGGTCGCGGTGGAGAGCTGCAGCACCCGACCGACATTGACGAGGTCCTTGTCGATCGACGCTACGCCCAGCGTCGTATTGATCAGTGTCGGCCAGAGGGAGCAGAGGGTGACAGTGACGGCCGAGACGACCAGGGACTTCGGCAGCAGATCGCTCGCGTCCACATAGAGCGCGGAGACGATCATCGTCACGATCGGCAGCCAGGCGAGTGGCGACACCGGCTTGAAGATCTGGATCAGCGGGTTCAGTGCGCCGTTTACCGTGCGCGACAGGCCGCAGAGGACGCCGAGCGGGACCGCAATCAGCGTCGCGATGCCGAAGCCGAGCGCCACTGTCCGCAGGCTGGTCAGGATCTGGTCCAAATAGGTGGGCCGCCCGGTATAGACGCGCTCCCTGACGCGGTCCGCGTTGCCATCGGCGACCAGCTGTGCGTTGCGCGCATCCTGCCGTTCATAGAAGGCCGCCCGCTTCTCCCGCTCCGCCTTGTGGTCGTCGTAGAGGTTCACCGCCTGATCCCAGACCGCGACCGGTCCGGGGATGGCGCCGAGCGACGTGTTCACCCGCGGCGCCAGCGCCGCCCACAGGGCGAGGAACCCGAGAATGCCGATCAGCGGCACCGCCAGCGACATGCCCAGGTCGCGCCAGGTCGCCTTGGACGCGTCGCCCATCAGCAGCTTGCCGAGTGGCACGAGAAAACCGAGACCCAGGAGTGCGAGCGCTCCCTTGGCGCGATCCAGACGGGCGGCGATCTCCTCTCGCCGGTCGCGGCTCGGTGCGGGGTCTAGGGCGAGGTCTGTGGCAATGGTCATTCGCTGCAGATCCCTATCGCGGGTGGGTTGCCGAAGGGGAATGGGGGGTGCTAACGGCCGGCGACCGAGGTGCCGTCGACCGTCTGGTCGCCGCGCAGGCCGATGGCGAACTTCTCGAGGTATGCGTTCGGCGTGCGGCCGTCATAGGCGATGCCGTCGATGAAATCGGCGGTCGGTTCGCGGTAGCCGTCGGTCGTCCAGGGGAAGTCGGCTTCCTGCGCCTTGCCTTCCTCGACGAGGAGGCGCGCGGCCTTCAGGTAGACGTCGGGGAGATAGACCTTCCTGGCCATCTCGTCGTACCAGCCGTCGGGCTTCGCCTCGGCGACCTGTCCCCAGCGGCGCATCTGGGTCAGGTACCAGACGGCGTCGGAGTAGTAGGGATAGGTGGCGAAGTAGCGGAAGAAGACGTTGAAATCGGGGACCGGCCGCCTGTCGCCCTTCTCATACTCGAAGGTGCCCGTCATCGAGTTCGCGATCACCTCGGGATCGGCGCCGACATATTCGGGCCGGGCGAGGATCTCGACCGCCTCTGCCCGATTGGCGTTGTCGCCCGCGTCCAGCCACATGGCGGCCCGGATCAGCGCCTTGGTCAGCGCCAGTGTCGTGTTCGGGTTCTCTTCGGCAAAGGCCGCGGTGATGCCGAACACCTTCTCCGGGTTGTTCTTCCAGATCTCGTAATCGGTGATCACAGGCACGCCGATCCCCTTGAACACCGCGGCCTGGTTCCACGGTTCACCGACGCTGTAGCCGTGGATCGTGCCGGCCTCGAGGGTCGCCGGCATCTGCGGCGGCGGCGTGACCGAGAGCAGCGCCTCGGCCCGGATCTGGCCGGAGGTGTCGCTGGCGCCGTAGAAGCCGGGATGGATGCCGCCGGCCGCCAGCCAGTAGCGCAGCTCGTAATTGTGGGTCGAGACGGGGAAGACCATGCCCATCCGGAACGGCCGCCCCTCGGCTCTCATTCGTTCGATCACCGGCTTGAGCGTCTCTGCCTTGATCGGACGGATCGGCCAGCCGTCCGTGCCGTGGGGCACGTTCGGCTTCATCTCGGCCCATACGGCGTTGGAAACGGTGATCGCGTTGCCGTTCAGGTCCATCGAGAATGGCGTGACGATGTGCGCCTGCGTCCCATAGCCGATGGTCGCCGCGATCGGCTGCCCGGCCAGCATGTGCGCGCCGTCGAGTTCGCCGGTGATCACCCGGTCGAGCAGGACCTTCCAGTTCGCCTGCGGCTCCAGCGTGACATAGAGGCCCTCGTCATCGAAGAAGCCCTTCTCGGAGGCGATGGCCAGCGGCGCCATGTCGGTGAGCTTTATGAAGCCGAACTTCAGCTCGTCCTTTTCGATATCCAGCATTCCGGCGACGGCACCGCTCGCCGTCAGCAGCACCGTTGCGACCGCCGCCGCGGCGATCCCGCCCCGCCCGATGAAAGTCCTGGCCTCGCGCATATGCCTCTCCGTCATCATCGCCGTTCGCTCCGGGCCGGGGCGCGGAGCAAAAAAAACGCTGCCGACGGACACGCGATTGCTGATGCAACCAGTGTGTCCGTCGGCAGCGTTGCCGTGTGCCCGTCGGGGGCGTGTTTCGTGCGATCGCCATTGACCGCTGGGTCGCATCAAGCAGGAAGCATGCCAGCGGCACTCCCGGCAGCAAGGCGTCGCAATCTCTCGGCTATCCGATCGCTGCCCGAATCACGTACAGGCCCCCGTCTGCCTACATTCTGGACGAATGCCGACGATTTGGACCCGATGCGGCTCAGGACAGGATTGGAAGGCTGCCCTCCGTGCGTAGTTCGAAACCGTCGATATAGGCTTCGAGATGGTCCGGATCGAAGGCCCGCCCGTCGAAGAATCCGTCGGGGCCGAGGGTCAGGCGGCCCTTCGCCGAACCGGCGTCGGTGGGCTCGGCGAGCGCCCCTTCGACCTTCGCGTTGACGCTGGGGATCGCGACGTCCATCCCGGCCAGAGCCGCCCGGTAGATGTCCGGTCGGTATGCCGTCCGGGCGGCGCTGACCGCCTCCGGCGCGGCGGGCGCATGGCCCCATCGCACCATCTGGCTGAAGAACCACAGTGCATGGCTGGTCCAGGGGAAGGTTGCCGCACTGCGGCTGAAGACCAGGAAACTGTCGTTGGACGAGGAAGCGGCCCCCCCGATCGGCAGCCGGCCCGCCAGCCCCGCCTCGAGAATGGCGGGGGGCCGGTCGAGATAGGCGGGCGCCGACAGGAGATGCGCGAGGTCGGAGCGGTTCTCCGGCGCGCCGCACCATTCCGCCGCGCGATGGATCGCACGGATCAGTGCCGCCAGCGTCTCCGGATGGCGCGACGCCCAGTCGGCGCGCATGCCGAGCACCTTTTCGGGGCTCAGACGCCAGATCGCCGCGCTGGTCGTCGCGACGACGCCGACCTCCGCGTCGGCCGCCACCGAACTCCAGGGCTCGCCGACACAGAAGCCGTCGATGACCCCTTCGCGCAGCGCGTCGACCATGAAGGGCGGCGGCACGACCGTCAGGCGCACGTCGCGGTCCGGATGGATACCACCCGTGGCGAGCCAGTAGCGCAGCTTGTAATTGTGCGCCGAGAACGGGAAGACCACCGCCAACGTCAGCGGTGCGAGGCGGATCGCGCTGCGTGCCTCCACCACCGCCTTGAGTGCCGCCAGGGTACGCGCCGGATCGCCCGATCCGTCCGCGCCCGCCGCCGCCATTTCGCGCCAGAGCGCGCGGGAGACGGTGACGGCATTGCCGCCGAGCCCCAGGGCCATGGGGGCGACCATCGGCGGCGACAGCGGCAGCAGCCCGAGGGCGGCCGCAATCGGAATCGGCGCCAGCATGTGCGCCACGTCGAAGTGACCGACGGCGACCCGGTCGCGGATGTTCGCCCAGCTCGTCTCCCGGATCAGTTCGAGTTCGATGCCTTCGCCCTTCGCGAACCCGCATTCGCAGGCGACGGCCAGGGTGGCGCAATCGAGCAGCGGAATGAATCCGGCCCGGACGGTGGTCTTCGCCATGGTCAGGGGTCCTGCAGGAGGCTGGCGGCCGTGACGACGCTCTGCGCGACCTCGGCGAGCTTCCGGCCCTGGTTCATCGCGGTCTTGCGCAGCATGGCGAAGGCCTCCTCCTCGGGAATGCGCCGCGTCTTCATCAGGATTCCCTTCGCGCGGTCGATCACCTTCCGGTCGGCGAGTTCCGTCCGTGCCGCCGCCAAGTCGGTGCGCATCCGTTCGAACAGGTTGAACCGGCTGATCGCCATGTCGACGATCGCCTTGACCCGCTCCTTGCGCAGTCCATCGACCACATAGGCGGAGACGCCGGCGTCGATCGCCGCCTCGATCATCGCCGTGTCTGATCGGTCGACGAACATCGCGATCGGCCGTGCCACGACGCGAGACACCTGGAACATCTGCTCCATCACATCGCGGCTGGGATCGCCTAGATCCATGATCACGACGTCCGGATCGAGTGCCGTCAGGCGGCGAAGCAGGTTCGTGCGCTCGCTGATGACCGTGACGCTCTGGATGCCCGCCAACCGCAGGCCGTCCTCGAGTATCGAAGCGCGCACACGGCTGTTGTCGACGATCGCGACAGTCAGCGCTTTGTTGGAGCATGAGGGTGGCGGCGGCATCGATCGGCGCTCTGCAAAACAGATGCCGCGACGTGTGACTGGGAAAGCCCTGGCGCGGGGATACCTTGCCTGCAAGATCGGCGTTCACCGTGGCATCGTCTGCGCCGATGACGGTCGACTCTAAGACTGGCATTGACGATCGTGACCCGGCAGGCCTCGCCGAGACACTCGTGCGCATCCGCTTGCGTATTCAAGCCCTGCGATGCATGTCCGGGAGGCAGCTCGGGTGTGTAACCCGGCCGTTTGGAGCAGCCAGCAGTCTCAGATGCGGGCAGAATCGAAAGAGGAACAGGTCCCAACCCGGACCTGACGAGCGTATTGGAAGATGCGGAGGCGAGAGTACGGACCATTGCGCAGCTGCATGACCGGCTATGGCGGCAGCTCAGCATAGAGGTGGGCGACCGAGGCGTGGGGCTGAGACGGGAGTTCGATGAAGCTTCGACGAGCCTCGGCATGAAGCTGATCGTAACTCTTGGCAGTCATCTCGCCGACGGGCAGCTCCGTTACGAAAGCGACCCCGGCATATCCGGAACGGCGGTGACGGTGGATCCACAGCATCTGCGCCAGATGCTGCTCAATGTCATCGGCAACGCGATCAAGTTCACCCCGGCCGGGGGCCGTATCACTGTCCGCGGGAGCCGGTATGGCCGCGAGGTCCGCATCGAGGTCCAGGATACCGGGATAGGCATCGCTGCCGCGGATCTGACCGAGGTGACGAAGCCGTTCGTTCAGGTCTCCGGCGTGATGCAGCGGCGGCATGGAGGCGTCGGGATCGGGCTGCATGTCACCAAGTTGCTGGCGGAGGCTAATGGCGGCCGCCTGGAGATCGCCAGCACACCCGGTAAGGGCAGCACGATGACGATCGTCCTGCCCTCGGCTTCCCTGCATTCCGGAGGACGCAGGGGCCCCGCTGTCAGGCTGAGCGGATCGGTCTGGGAGAAATCGCAAAATCTGATCGTCCGGCCGCCGCCGAGATTGAGGTCAACCACCATGCCCGCTCACGCGGCCAACGCCTGCACCCAGGCCGCGAACTCTGCTGGCGGTAGTGGACGGCTGAAGTAGAAGCCCTGCGCGGCACCGCAGCCGAGCGTCGCCAGACACGCCAGATCCGCCGCCCGCTCTACGCCCTCGCCGACCGTCTTCATCCCGAAGCTGTGGCCCATGGTGATCATCGCGCCGACCAGCAGCCGCGCGTCGGCATCGCGCTCGATATCCTGTACGAACGAACGATCGATCTTCAATTCGTTGAAGGGCAGCTGGCGCAGCTTAACGATCGACGAGTGGCCGGTCCCGAAATCGTCGATCGAGAGGGAAACACCCATCAGGCGCAGCCGCGCCAGCACGTCCACCGCGGTCAGCAGGCTCTTCATCGCCGCGGCTTCAGTCACCTCCAGCGTCAGGCGGCGGCCCTCGATGCCATGAGTTCTCAGCAGCGACTGGATCATCCCGGGCAGGGCCAGCTCGTTCAGCATATCGGCGGGCATGTTCACCGACACCCCCAGGTGGAGACCTTCCTCCCGCCATGCCGCGACCTGGCCGAGCGCCTCGTTGAGCACCCAGTGGGTAATTGCGCCTATGAGCCCGGCCTCCTCCGCAGCCGGCAGGAACTCGCTCGGAGGAACAAGGCCTCGCTCCGGATGGGACCAGCGCACGAGCGCCTCGCAGCCGATCAGCGCCCCCGTGCCTATGTCGAGCTTGGGTTGATAATGCAGGCAGAGTTCTCCGCTCATGACGGCACGGTGGAGTTCCTCGACGCCCGTCACTTTCGCGCGTGGCGCTCGGCTCCCTTGCCGCGGTGCAGTGAGGATTGCGCGCAATGCCGCGACGTCGAACGGCTTCTGCAGGATGCCCCGGATATCCAGCCCGTAGGACAGGCCCAGCTTCTGCACGGTTGTGAGCAGGCGATCGTCCTGGCCGCTCATCAGATAGATGGGGACCGGACAGCGGTAGGCCGCGAGTATGCGGAGAATATCGACGCCGTTCGCGTCACCGAGCGCGAGGTCGAGCAGAATGAGAGAGCCGGCGGGGATGCTGGGCTCGGCCAGAAAATCCGCGGCCGTGCTGTACATCCTCGCCGGTAGGCCGGCAGCCATGCACACACGACGCACAACGGCTGTGATACCCGGATCGTCCTCGAGGACGAAGATCATGGGCTCGATCGACATGCTAGCCACACTGTATAGCGGTGGTCTCGCGTCGCCCTTATCCCTCGCCGACCACTACCTGCGACCCGCTTAGGCTAAGCTATCACGCTGCTCCGGCCCGTCGACCCCGTGGCCGTCCGCGCCGCTGTGGTGCGAGCAAGCGGAGCGGGACGCATCCGTGCATAGCTTTCTCGTGGCATGCCCGAGAAGTATGATGCCGGTTCGTCCGGACTTTCCTGCGGTGACAAAGGGAGCATCTTTGACCGTCACGTGTTTTGACCCGCCGGTGGGGGTGGAAACTCCTGAAGGCTTCGGGCTCATCCATTCGGCCGAAGAAGGGCTGGACTGGGTCGAGGAATTGCTGGCCGGCGATTACCCGCCCGCGGTAGCGCGCGCCCTACGCCATGCCGAGAAGCGGCT
The DNA here is from genome assembly GCF_040549485.1 of Constrictibacter sp. MBR-5. Taxonomy (NCBI): domain Bacteria; kingdom Pseudomonadati; phylum Pseudomonadota; class Alphaproteobacteria; order Rhodospirillales; family Allostellaceae; genus Constrictibacter; species Constrictibacter sp. MBR-5. Next base: position 36,138 of record NZ_JBEPTK010000018.1, on the reverse strand, counting down.
GCGCCTGGCGGTCGGCTCGCAATCTCCTGCCGTCGTCGGGGCGGCGAGAGTGACACTGCAGGACAGCGTCCGACGCCTGTCCCTCGCTCGTCGGTAAGGCCGGAGGCATGGAAGCTGACCCGACCCGACCTTGCCGCACTGGGCAGAGCCGCCGCTATTCACCCGCTGGCAAACAGACGGAAGATGCGCGCAGCTTCCCCGGGGCTCAGCTCATGAAGTGGCGAGGCCTTGTCGGGCAGACGCCTGCAGAATTTCTTCGCCCAACCGGGTGCCATCCGCTCGACCTCTTCGACCGAGAGGTCTCGCAGCAGGGGCGATCCCGTACTCGCCCAGCAGGCCACGCATTTGGTTGATCAGCGCCGTGCGCTGGCAGACCAGGCGTTCGCGGATCCGGTGCAGCGCCTGCAGGTCCTGCTGCTCCGGCGTCTTTACCGGCACGAAGCGCATGGTTGGGCGGCTTGCCGCATCGGAGATCGCTTCGGCATCCACCGCGTCGTTCTTCGCCCCCGCGCACGAAGGGCCGGACGAAACGCGGATGGATCAGAACAACGCGAATGCCCGCAGCCTCGAAAAGCCGTCCCCAATGATGCGCGCCCGGGCAAGCTTCCATGGCAACGCGGGTCGGAGCCAGCTCACAGACAGCCGTGAACAGCTTGCTGCGCGTGATCTTGCGCGACAGCACCACCCCGTCGTAGTCCACCCCGTGCAGGTGGAAGGACAACTTGCCAAGATCGATAGCCACAAGTTGGAACGACATGCTTCCCTCCGTCAGTTGGCCACCCATCGTGGCCGGGAAGCGGGAGGCGTCCATCCCATAACATGCGCCGCCTGATCTGGCTCGACGCCGATACGTCGCCGCATGAGGGCCGAGACGGGCGGAACGCGGGGCCAAGGCCGAAAAAGTGGGGCGATGGACAGCGGTCGTGACCCCTTAGACTGCCATAAGGGCAGGTAGAGCGGGTAGATCAAACCATCCTATCGCCGCCGGTAAGCGTCTCCTCCAAACCCGCAGCTTCTCCGCCAAGCCCAGCGCCGGCGACGCGCCGTCCTGGTGATGATCTCGATTCGCGGATAGTCGTCCGACATAAGCCTGTGCTTGGGGACATCCCCAAGCCTCCCGAGCTATGCCGGCTGTCGGGTAAAAATGGGCGCCGCTGCAGTTTATTAAAGAAGATCTGTGCCTCTATGGAATACCGAAACGTTCCGTCCGCATCCTTCATACTGAAAGCCAGGACGATGACCTTACAACTGCGGGTGTGGCCGCATGTGCCGGGTGATCACCGTCTCAGCACAACCTATCCCTCTGTGAGACATCCGGGATAGGCCTTGCGCCTACAGACGGTTGCGTGGCTCGAGTCGCTGCCGGTTCACTGGAGGGACGCGCGGGAATCGGCTCGGCAGGCAGTTGCCGGCCTGCGTAGAGCGAGAGCCGGATCACGTGACCATCCTGTAAAGTACCGTGGCGCGGGCATGGATCGCGCGCGTCTTGGCATCCGCCGTGTTGACGTCGACCCAATAGATTTCGCCGTCCTGCTGCACAACTTTGGCGTTCGCCACAACATCGGTCAGCGGTACTGGACCCAAAATACTCGCCTGAATGGCCGGGGTCGAGGCCCTGAACTGGCCCAACCCGGTCAGCCCCCAGCAGGCCATGGCGCCGCAGGAGTCCATCAGCCCCAGCACCGCACCCTCGTGCATGCCGCCGCTGGCTTCCGCATTCTGCCGCAGCCCCGGCATGGTCATGATCGCGATGCCCTTTTCCTGCACGGCGATCTCCATGCCGCGGCCGCCCATGAAGGCGTTCTCGCGGATGCGGGTCTGGTGGAGCGGCGTCACGGTGGGCGTTGGCGGGTCCGCGGCGGTGGCGAGAGCCGGCTTCGGCAGGTCCTTGCGGCCACGCACGACCGATTCCGCGACGGCGATCTTCGTGCCGTCGGCCGCCTCGATAGCGACGCCGATGAAGGCCAGGTCCCGGCCCCTGCGCGACAGGCGGGCACGGGAGACCAAGTCGACGCCCCTGGCTGCCGTCAGGTAGCTGATTGAATAATTGGCGGTGTGGAACGGTCCGCTTTCCGGAGGCAGGGCGTGCAGCGCCATCGCCATGCTGGTGGAGACACCCAGCGACGCGGCAATGCCGCCGTGCAGCACGCCCGTTTGGTTGGTATTCTCCTTCCGGAAAGGCAGCACTAGGACAGTCTCGTGATCGTTAGCGCTCTCAAAGGCGATGCCGAGCGCGTTGCAATAAGCGCATTCCGATACCCAGTCGCCGGCGGCTTCAGTAGTCATTCGTCTACGCTCTCCGTATCTCCTGGTTTGTCGCTCGCCGCCACGCCATCGGCACTAAGAAGCCCGTCTAGCAGTAACGAGATGCCTGAAGCCGCTATTGTCTCCAGCTCATAGAGAGCTGGCTTGTACCATTGTACAGACCAGTTTAGGGCGCCGAGCAAAAGCATCTGGGCGAGTTTGACGTCAAGGGATCCGGCGACCAATCCTTCCGCTTGTCCTTCCCTCAGCATTTCCTGCCAGTATAGACCATACGACCGCCGAAGGCTCATATGGCGCTCGACCACATGCGCCGGCGCCTCCGGGAACAGGCGGACGTTTGCTGCGGTGTAGTCGCCTTGCGTATGCAGCAGCGTCAGATGCGTTCGAAGCGCCAGCGCCAGCTTCTCGCGAAACGATGTTTCGGGGGGCAGATTGTCTACCGCATGGCGAACCGCATCGAAAACCCGCAATGTGCCTAGGTTGAGCACCTCCTCGACAATCTCATCCTTTGATTTAAAGTGATAATAGATGCTTGCAGCTTTGATGCCGGTCGCTTCGGCGATGTCATTCATCGTTGTCTCAGCATAGCCGCGGGACCGGAAAATCCGCGCGGACGCGTCGAGTACCCGTTCGCGTGTGCCCGTTATCGTCCTGCGCGTGTGGACCAGGGGGGCAAACTTTTGCATTGCGTCTCCCAATAAGCCTACCTATCGTTAGGTAGAATTCGGTGTTGGTCAAGGCGATTTGTCGATGCCGCACACGGTGCCTCAAAAGCCTGTTTCCCGGGAGTCGCTTATCCATGCGGGAGCAAGGACGTGGTGAACGGGATCCGCTGGCTCTCGCGCCATCGGTCGACAAAGTTCGGCCAGGGCTTGCCCAAGTCTCCGGACACGATCAGGCGCGACAGCGAAACGGCATTCAAGCAGCGGCGAACCGCGTGCCGATCGCGGAATTTTCCTGCTGCTACCCAGATCGTCCGGGTCAATTCTCTGGACCCGTTCGGAAACGGTGATGTGGTTCCGCAGCATAGCTCACTGCAACAGGACACGAGAAAGTAAGAGGAGGAACCGTAAGTGGGGCTGATCTTGGAAGAAGCACGCAAGATGATCGGGGCGTCCGAACCGCCGGTGCATGTGGAAGTCAGCCGCCGTGACATCATCAAATACTCGGTTTCTACGGAACAGATCCTGGATAAATACCTTAAGGGTGACGAGGCTCCCCCAATGTTCCTTTTCGGCGCCCTTCGTCCAGTTGTGCCGATCTACCAGCTCGGGCCGGACGGAATCGCCAGCACCTCGCTGGTCCCGGAACTGCCGCTGAAGCGCGTCATGGCAGGCGGCACCAAGATCCGCTACTTCCGCGCCGTAAAGCCCGGCGACAAGTTGGTCGCCACCCGCACGTTGGCCGACATGTACGAGAAGTCCGGCTCCCAGGGGCCTCTGATCTTCCTTGTTTACAAGCTCGACGTAAAGACTGAGGCAGGCGAGCTGGTCGTCGAAGAGACCCAGACCCGCATCGTGCGCTGAAGGAGAGAGACTCCGTGCCCAAGTTTGCAGAGATCAAGGCCGGCGACGCCTTGCCCGAGCGCCGCTACGTGCCGACCAACGTCTCGCTGTTCCTTTACAATGCCGCCATTTGGAATGCCCACCGCATCCACTACGACGAAATCTACACCAAAGAGGTGGAGAAGCATCCCGCAGTGGTGGTGGACGGGCCACTGCAGGGCGACTGGCTGATCCAAGCCGTGCTGAACTGGCTCGGCGACGACGGCGAACTGGTCGAGTTCGAGTACTCGAATCGCCGTGCCAGCTATATCGGCGACACGCTGGTCTCCGGTGGCAGGATCGAGTCCGTCGATCAGGACAAGCGCCAGGCTGAATTCTCCCTCTTCGTAAGGGTTGACGGCGGCGAGGTTACTGCACCTGGTCGCGCCGTGGTTCGTTTCCGCGCCTGACCGTCGTCTACCGGACTGGAGTCGAACTCGGTCGCTGATGAACGTGGAAACCTCGGAGGGATTTGTTCCAGCGGTACGGCGAAGTCTATCGGCGGCTGGCCACCGCAACAGCTACGGTTAGCGCCATTGCCATAGTCCTTTCGTCCACCATTGTCAATGTGGCCTTTCCGAATATGATGGGCGCTTTTGGCATCGGTCAGGATCAGGCTGAGCGGGTTCCGACCGGGTTTCTCGCCGGGATGACCGTGTTCATGCTGATCAATGCCATGGGCGGCCGGCGCCGCGCATCCGCTTGATGCATGGCGGGACGCCCGTCCGCGTTCTCTTCACGACATGACCACCAGAAAGGGGCATCCGATGGAAGATTTGAAAACCCTGACCCGCCCGGAAACGGCAACGGAGCTGGATCACGACGCCATCATTATCGGGGCCGGCATTTCCGGTCTTTACCAGCTTTACCGGCTGCGCGATGAGCTCGGGTTGAATGTGCGCGCGTTCGAGATGGGCACCGGCGTCGGCGGCACCTGGTACTGGAACCGCTACCCCGGCGCTCGCTTCGACAGCGAAAGCTATTCCTACGCTTACTCGTTCAGCCAGGAGCTGCTGGACGAGTGGGACTGGAGCGAGCACTTCGCGGCCCAGCCGGAGACCGAAAAGTATCTGAACTATGTGGCTGACAAGTTCGACCTGCGCAGGGACATCCAATTCAAGAGCCAGGTGACGGCCTGCCACTATCAGGAAAAGACACGCTCCTGGCTCGTGACACTCAAGGACGGTTCCCAGCAGACCTGCCGTTTTCTGATCACCGCGATCGGTCCGCTCTCCGCGCCGACGTTCCCGAACATCGAGGGGCGGGATAGCTATCGGGGCGAGGCCTACCATACCGGGCTTTGGCCGAAGCATGATGTCACATTCGAGGGCAAGCGGGTCGCTGTGATCGGGACGGGCGCGACGGGTGTGCAGGCGATCACGGAGATCGCCAAGACCGCAAAGCACCTAACCGTGTTCCAGCGCCGCCCGAACTGGTGCAAACCGCTGCACAACAGACCCATCTCGAAGGAAGAGATGGGAGAGTTGCGCGCGTGGTACCCTGAAATGTTCCGGTTATGCCAGCAAACGGCGTCGTGCTTCCTGCATACGCCAGACCAGCGTCGCACTTTCGATCTGACGCCGGAGGAGCGAGAGGCGTTCTGGGAGAAGCAGTACCAGACGCCTGGCTTCTCCATGTGGGTCGGCGGCTTCAAGGACATGATGAGCGACCGGGCGGCGAACGACGAGGTCTCGAATTTCGTCGCGCGCAAGATCCGGGAGCGGGTGAAGGATCCGCAGATCGCTGACCTGCTGATCCCCAAGGACCATGGCTTCGGGACTAGACGTGTGCCGCAGGAGTCGGGCTACTATGAGGTCTTCAATCAGCCGAACGTTGAGCTGGTCAGTATTCTCGGCAACCCGATCCAGCGCATCACGCCGACCGGGCTCGAGATGGCGGACCGGAGCTTCGAGTTCGATATGATCGTCTACGCCACCGGCTTCGACGCGATCACGGGTGCCTTCGACCGCATTGACCTCAGAGGCAAGGGCGGGGAAAAGCTGAAGGAAAAGTGGCGCCGGGCGCTCGAGACGTTCCTGGGCATGCAGGTCGAGAACTTCCCCAACATGTTCATGCTGGTCGGCCCTCATTCGGCGCTGGGCAACATCCCGCGCTCGTCAGAATACGCCGTCGAATGGGTGACGGGTGCCATCCGCCACATGTTGGAGAATGGCTACACCTATGCCGAGCCCACGCGTGAGGCCGTGGACGACTGGACCGATTTCGTTATCGAAACCGGAAAGGGCCTGCTTTCGAACGAGGTGGACAGCTGGATGACCGGCATCAACCAGAACGTCGAAGGCAAGCAGACCCGTATCATCGCCCGCTACAGCGGCAGCGCGCCGGTTTTCCGCGAAAAGGCCAACGCCATTGCCCAGGGCGGGTACAAGGAACTAGTGCTGGACTGATACTGGCCGGTCGTGCCGGAACGGTAAGAATTATCTGAGGGATAGGAAATGAAAAACGAACTTTGCAGCAAGCTCGGCATCGATTTCCCGCTGTTCGCCTTTACGCACTGCCGCGACGTGGTCGCAGAAGTGACGAACGCAGGCGGGTTCGGCGTGTTGGGTGCTGTCGGTCTGACGCCAGAAACCCTGGAAATCCAGCTGAATTGGATCGACGAAAAGGTCAAGGGCAAGCCGTACGGCGTGGACCTGCTGATCCCGCAGCGGATGGAGGGCCGCGAGGAACAGATCAGCGACGCAGAGCTCAGAGAGCGCATCCCCCCCGAACATAAGAAGTTCATCGAAGACCTGATGCGCCGCCACCAGATTGACCCATCCGACTTGTGGGATGGCCGCTACGATGACCGCGACTCGTCGGTTATGCGCCCCGATGGCGCGAAGAAGATGCTGGAGGTCGCCTTCCGGCACCCCATCAAGATGTTCGTCAACGCCCTGGGCGTGCCGCCGGCGGAGATCATCGAGGAAGCACATCGCCGTGGCATGCTGGTCGGCGCGCTGACCGGCTCCCGCCGCCATGCGGTCAAGCATGCCGAAGCGGGTGTGGACGTGCTGGTGGCGGCGGGCGGCGAGGCCGGCGGCCATTGCGGCGAAATCGCCACGATCGTCCTGGTGCCGGAGGTGCTGGACGCGATTAAGGACTACGCGAACATGCACGTGCTGGCGGCCGGCGGAATCTCCACCGGCCGGCAGATGGCGGCCTGCATGGCAATGGGCGCTTCCGGTGTCTGGTGCGGATCGGTCTGGCTGACGACGACGGAGGCCGAGACAACTCCGACCGTCAAAGAAAAAATGCTGAAGGCGACATCAGCCAACACGGTGCGCTCGCGTAGCCGCACCGGCAAGCCAACCCGCCAATTGCAGTCGGCGTGGTCCGACGCTTGGTCGTCAAAGGGCGCGCCGGAACCGCTGGAAATGCCACTGCAGGGAATCCTCACCCGCCCGGCGATGGTCAGGGTGGACAAGCTTGCCGAAGGCGGCCACGAGGGCGCGAAGGAGATCGCCTCCTATTTCGTCGGGCAGACGGTGGGCCTGATGAACGAAGAAAAGTCCTGCCGCTCGGTCGTGTACGAGTTCATGCAGGACTATGCCGAAGCAGTGGAGCGTCTCTCCAACGCCCTTGCCGACTAGTGCCCGGGGCGATCTGATAGTCCACCCGCCTCAAGCGGTCACGCGCGGCGGCCGCCTTGGCTCCGCCGGCGAGGCCTTCGATCAAATATGGCAGGAATGATACCGATGAGCGAACCCGTTGCCCCCCGGCTTGCAGCGACGCTGATGCTGGCCCGCGATAGCGACGAAGGCCTGCAATTGTTCATGGTTGCCCGGCACCGCCAGATCGAGTTCGCCTCCGGCGCCCTCGTATTTCCGGGCGGCTCCGTCGAGCCGGACGACGCGGATCGGCGCCTGCACAAGCGGGCCGAAGGGGCCGACACGGTGGACGCGGCGATGGTTCCGGTACTGGTCGCCGCCGCGCGCGAGGCGTTCGAAGAATGCGGTGTTCTGTTCGCTCGCACTGAACCCGGTGGCCCGCTGGTGACGGGCGACCGGGCCGTCGCGCTGGGCATGACCTATCGCCACTCTATGGAGACCCGCGAGATCGGGTTCGCCGAGATGATCGAGAAAGAAGATCTGGTGCTGGCGCTCGACCGGCTGGTGCATTTCGCCCACTGGGTGACGCCGCCGCACATGCCTAAACGGTTCGACACCCATTTCTTCCTGGCGGAAGCGCCACACGATCATATCTTGTACCATGACGGCCGTGAGTCGGTTGACTCGGTTTGGATTACTCCGCGCCAGGTGTGCGAGGACGCGGAGGCCGACCGCCGCACTGTCTTGTTCCCCACCCGCCTGAACGTGGAGAAAGTCGCGCGGAACCGCACCGTCTCGGCCGCGCTCTCGGCGGCGCGGAACGCGAAAGTGGTCTCGGTCCGCCCTTTAAGCGAGACCGCAGGCGACGGCAGGCTGCTGCGTATTCCGGAGGAAGCGGACTACGGCGCCAGCGAGTTTCTTGTCCTGGGCGACTCCGGCAAGGGCGGACGCATCCGCAACGTCGACGGCAGCGCCCGCCCGCTTCCTTGAGTCAGCCACGACGGCACGGTCTCGATCGGCGGTGACTCTACCGCCTGCCGGACGTCACTCGGAAGCGCGCCATCGCAGTCGAGAGCCATACCGACGAGCTCCGGATAGTCGAGGACTGCGAGCTGACCACCACCCACCTGCGCTCGAGGGCATCGCCCGGCGGCCGTTGGCGTTCTGTGACGCGGCCGGCAGCCTGGGCTTTGAGAGGGCCGGCGACCGCCTGGTCCCTCTTGTCCGCCAGGACGGCAGATTCAACGGCGTTGACAGTCGTGTTGGTGTGGACGGCCCCACCGCATCGAGTGCCAGCATGTTTGGTCTTCACAGCACAAACAAGAGAGCTATGGAGATCAAGCGCATCGCCAACGACACATCCAAGCATGTCTTCACCCTGCACGGCGTCGATGAACGAGACCATCCGGTTCTGCGCCGGTGGCTGCTGACTGAACCTTTCCTCGACGCCAAGGGCAAAAGGGCGACAGCAGAAGACGGCGCTCGCCCGAACCGACGAACAAGACACCCCGAATGACTCACCGGCACGCTCGATGCCGCAGTCGTATTGTGGGCTTGCCCGCGAGTTCGATGGGCTCATCGCCCTTCGCGGTCCGTCCCTCATGGTCGTCAGCGACAACAGCCTACCCCGGACTTGATCCGGGGGCACCGAGCTGACATCGCGGGCGATCCTGCAATGGCAGGAAGATAGCCAGGTCGAGTGGCACTACATCGCGCCGGGCAAGCCGATGCAGAACGGCCTCGTCGAGAGCCTGAACGGTCGCTTCCGCGACGAGTGCCTCGATGCGCACATGTTCCGCAACCTGCCGAGCGCTCGTCGGCTGATCGAGGTATGGAAGAAGGACTACAACGCCCACCGGCCGAACACGAGCCTTCGCGGCCTCACCCCGGACGAATTTGCAATCCGGACCCACAAGGCGCAAAACGAGCACAGTGTCCGTCAGGATCAGCGAGGGGGCGACCACGACGCACTCCTATCCCTGGGCCGACGGTCGGCGCTGAGTGCCGTAACCGCACTGTCCTGCCTCGAGCAAAACCGCAGCGTCATGCCGTCACGCCGAGGTTGCGCAGCAAACGCCCCAGCGCCGTCGCCGTGTTCGCGATCCGGCCGTGCTCCCGCACCTCGCCCCGGTGGCCGCCCTCGGCCACCGCGACAACGATGCTCTCCTTGTGAACATCAAGCCGGACGTAGATGATACGATCCGCCATGACCCGTCTCCCGATGCATGGGGCTCGGCACAGGCCTATCCGGCGCAGCCCTCGTTACCAGCATACCGTGAGACGGGTCGCCCCGTGCTCAGGCGGACATCTGGTCTGGTTCAGACGCCGGGCGTGCTGACGCTGTCGGCCGCCTTGAACCTAGCCTCGCCTTCCGGTCTGACAGTGACTGACGCACCGCCGTGGAAAGCGAATCCGGCATAGCCCTGGGCGGCGATATGATCACAGATCGCGCGGTAGCGGGTCATGCCGCCGGTATAGGGCATGAATACCTGCGGCTTGCCTGGCACGTTCGCGCCCAGATACCACGAATGCGGCACCTGCGGCAGCAGCGTGGCGTTCGCCGCCGCGTTGACGTGTGCGACCCAGTCCTCGGTCGCCGCCGGCGTGGCCTCGATCGTCGCGATGTCGTGCGTCCGCATACGTGCGATGCAGTCGGTGATCCATTCCACATGCTGCTCGATGGCGACCGGCATGTTGCAGAGCACCGACGGGCTTCCGGGTCCAGTTATCGTGAACAGGTTCGGGAAACCCGGCACCTGCAGCCCCAGATAGGTGTGCGGTCCGGCCGCCCAGGCGTCATTCAGGCTCAGGCCGTCGCGGCCCATGATGCCCATCCGCAGCAGAGAACCGGTCATGGCGTCGAAGCCGGTCGCGAATACTATGATGTCGAGTTCGTATTCGCGGTCCCGCGTCTTGATGCCCTTCGGCGTGATCCGCTCGATCAGGTTCGCCCTGATATTGACCAGATCGACATTGTCGCGGTTGAAGATTTCGAAGTAGCCGGTGTCGATGGGCGGCCGCTTGGCGGCGTAAGGATGGTCGATATCGGCGAGCACTTCCGCCGTTTTCGGGTCTTTCACGATCTCGCGGATCTTGTTCTTGATGAACTCGGCGGCCGTGTCGTTGGCCGCCTTGTCGACCAGCAGGTCCTGGAAATTTCCGCGGAAGCGCAGGCCGCCCACTTCCCAGGCTTCCTCGTAGATCCGGCGGCGTTCCTCGTCCGAGACATCGAACGCCTTGCGCTTGACGATGCGGAAGGGGTGGCCGTTGGGTGTGTCGCGCATGGTATCCCGGATTTCCCGCTTGTTCTTGCGCACCCACTCCCTAAATTCCGCCGTCAGCGGCTTGTTCCGGGCCGGCACGCTGTAGTTCGGCGTGCGCTGAAAAATGGTCAGGTGCCGGGCGGTCTCGGCGATGACCGGAGCAGCCTGGATTCCGGTCGAACCGGTGCCGATTTGGCCGACACGCTTCCCGGTGAAGTCGACCCCGTCGTGCGGCCACTTGCCGGTATGGTACCAGGCGCCCTGAAAGCTCTCCAGGCCGGGGATGTCCGGCACGTTCGCGCTGGAAAGGCAGCCGACGGCGGCGATCAGAAATCTGGCGGAGTACTCCTCGCCCCCTTCGGTGGCGACCCGCCAGAGATTGGCGGCCTCGTCATAGCGCGCGACGGTCACCCGCGCCTTGAACTGGATGTCCCGCTTCAAGTCCAGCCTGTCCGCTACGAAGTTCAGATAGCGCATGACCTCCGGCTGCTGTGGGTAGCGCTCCGACCATTCCCATTCGTCCACCAGCTCGCTGGAGAAATAGAAGCAGTACGAGTGGCTTTCGGAGTCGCACCGCGCGCCGGGATAGCGGTTCCAATACCAAGTGCCGCCCACGCCGTCCGCGGCTTCCAGCACCCGGGCTTTCATGCCTAGCCGGTCTCGCAGGCAATGCAACTGATACAGGCCGGAGAAGCCGGCGCCCACGATCAGTGCGTCGAAGTCGCCTTGACCGGATTGTCGGTCCGTTGCGGTCGTCATAGTGTCACCTCTTCTCGTTGTCCCTCTGGGCAGGCCGTCGGGCGGCCCAGGAGCCCCGACAACTGCGCTTGGGCCGGCCCCTCCGGCGAGGGCCGGTAGATCGCCGCCGCAGCGGCGGCCGGTCATGCCGGCCAGAACACCGGCACGGTTAGCTCGCTGTCCAGTTGCTCGAACGCGACCCGTACCGGCATGCCGATGGCCGGCCTGACGTCGTTGCCCCGCAGCCGGGCGGCAACCCGCACGCCTTCGTTCATATCCACAGTGACGAACGTCATCGGCAGGTCACCCCTGAAAGACGGGTGGAAGGCGTGGTGGGAGACGGTCCAGCTATGGACCGCGCCCTTGCCGCTGGATTCGATCCACTCCACTTCCATGGAGAAGCACTTGTCGCACACTTGGCGCGGATAGTGACGGATCGTGCCGCAGTCGCCGCACTTCTGGAGCAGTAGGCGGCCTTCCTTCAGGCCGGCCCAATAAGGCTTGGTGTCCTCGTTGGGCGATGGGCGAACTCGTTCGATTTCCATATTTCTCAGTGCCTCCTGGCTTAGGCCCGCATGATGGCGACGCCGCCGTCACCCATATCGCCATAACCGGTGACGAGGCCGATCTTCGCGTCCTGGACCTGCGTCTTGCCGCCCTGGCCGCGCAGTTGCTTAACCAGCTCGACGATGTGATTCATGCCGATAATGTGCGCTTGTGAGAGCAGGCCGCCATGGGTGTTGATCGGCATGGGGCCGTCGAGTCCGAGGGAGGTGCTGGCGACGAAGTCGCCGCCTTCGCCCTTTTTGCAGAAGCCGAGGTCTTCCAGCTGGCAGAGAACGATGTACGTGAAGCAGTCATAGATTTCCGCAACGTCGATGTCCTTGCGGTCGACGCCGGCCATGCCGAAGGCGCGCGGCGCGGCTTTCGCGGTACCGAGCGTGGTAATGTCCGGGCGCTGGGTGATGGCGCTCGGCGAGTCCGGGTGGCCTTCGGCAATGCCCATGATATAGATCGGTTGCGACTTCAGGTCGCGGGCGCGTTCGCTGCTGCTGACGACGACGGCTGCACCGCCGTCGCTTTCCAGGCAGCAGTCGAACAGCCGCAGCGGGTCGGAGATCATCCGGGCGGCTTGGTGCTGCTCCAGGGTCAGCGGTTCGGTCATCAGCGCGTTATCGTTCATCGTCGCATGTTCGCGGACGGTCACCGCGATCTTGCCGAAGTGCTCGCTCTTGGTGCCGAACATCTCCATATGGCGCCGCGCCATGTGGGCGTAGAGCTGGGCCGGCGCCATCTGGCCGAGCGGCATCTCGAACTCGCCAACGGTGCGGAACTGCGGCAGCTGCTGCACGCGGCTGCCGATGCGGGCGCCGGAATAGCCGTTACGGCCGATCGGGATCAGCACGTGGTGGGCGATGCCCGCGACGATGGCGCCCACGGCGAGCTGCACCGCAGCCAAGCAGCTGGCCCCGCCGAGCGGCGTCGTCGCCGATAGGCGCAGGTCGGCGATGCCGAAGTTGGTGATGAAGTCCTCCGCTACTGCAGAGCCCGTGGCGTAGGGGATGACGCCGTCGATGTCTTTCGGGCTGAGGCCCGCATCGGCGATCGCCCTCAGCGATGCTTCCATCTGGAGCGCGGTCTCGCTTTTGCCCGAGCCGCGCACATAGGCGGTTTCGCCGATGCCGCTGATCGCGCATTTCTCAGACAAGTTGTTCGGCAAGGTTTCCTCCATTCGTCAGAAAGTGGTTATGGCGGATGAGCGGGTTTGCGGGACCTGCGGTCCGAGCAGCAAACCGGCACACGCCAGACGTCACGCCGCGGTCCAGCCTTGCAGGGTCGCGGCTTCGCTCCGGCACCGCTCCGGCCCGCCCAGCACCTGGCGGTCGAAGGTGATGCGCTTGAACCAGTAGTGCAGGCCGAGCAGGTCGGTGAAGCCCATGCCGCCGTGTACCTCCGTCGCCATGCGCGAGACCTCGCGCGTGGCTTCGCCCAGATGCGATTTCGCATGAAGGATGGTCAGCGACGCGTCCTCCATCCCGTGCTCACGGGCATAGCCCGCATACCAGATCAGCGAACGGCAGGGCTCCAGCATGCTCACCATTTCGGAGCAAATGTGCTTGACTGCCTGGAAGCTGCCTATCTTACGCCCGAACTGCTCACGCTCGTTGGCATAGGCGACCGCCCGGTCGATCATGCGCTGACCCGCACCAAGCGAGTCGGCGGCAATCATCAGCCGGCCCGCCTGCAGCACGTCTTTCGACACTGCGCTGCCGCCCGCCTGGAGTAGCCTGGCCTCCACCCCATCGAAGGTGGCGGCGCCAAGCGGCCGGGTTCTGTCGACCGTCCTGCGCAGTTCTAGGGAGACGCCTGCGGCATCGGCGGCGACCAGCGCCATGCGGCCGTCGCCGAGCGCCAGCAGGAGGTCGGTGGCCGCGCCCGGGTCCAGCAGGTTCTGGACGGTGCCGGAGAGGCGGCTTCCGTCGAGCCGGAGCTTGGCGGCGCCGGTGGTGCCCGCCAGCGCCGAGAAGTCCACCGCCACCCGGCGCTCGCCTGCGGCGATGCCGCCCAGCAGCTCAGACCGCGTGCCGCCGTCGCCAGCTTTCGCGATGGCGAGCGGCGCCATGACGCAGGCCCCGGCAAAGCCGAACGGCGCGGCGGCATGGCCGAGGGCTTCGGCCACGACGACGGCCTCCACCATGCCCAGCCCGACGCCACCGTGCTCTTCCGGTACGACCAGGCCGCCTACGCCCTGTTCGACCAGACTGCCGGCGAGGGCCGCGTCGTAGCCGGTGCCGTCGGCCGCAATGCGCCGAATCTCGTCCAGCGGAAGAATCCGGGCGAGGATACCCCGGACGGATTCATCGAGCATCTTCTGTTCGTCGGAAAGTCCGAAGCGCATGACCCTACCTCGCCGTCGCTTGCAATTTCGGCTCGCGCGGCAGGCCGAGGCCGCGCTCGCCGATGATGTTCTTCTGGACCTGGGAGGTGCCGCCGCCGATGATCAGGCCGATGTCGTACATGTAATCGATATGCCAGGTCGTTGCCTCGTCATCGTCCTTGTCCTCTCCCTTCGGATCGTAGCGGAGACCGGCGGCGCCCAGCACGTCCACGGCCAGCGACGACAGGCGGTGGCCCATCATTGTGCCCACATACTTGACGATTAGGCGGCGCACGCCGGAATCGACGCCGTCCCCCATGTCGGTCAGCAGGCGCATGCCATGATACTTCCAGGCGAGCGCCTCGCCCTGCAGCTTCAGCAGTCGGTCGCGGTATTCCGGCACGTCCAGCATCCGGATGCCGTCCACCTCGGTGCGCTCCATCGAGTCGCGAATTCTGCTCAGTCGATACAGAAGCTTGTTGGGGTCGCCCAGCAGCATTCGCTCGTACTTCAGCGTGACGTTGGCGACGCGCCAGCCGTCGCCCCGGCCCATGACGATCTGGTCGGCCGGCACGTGCACGTCGGTGAAGAAGGTCTCGTTGAACTCGGCCCGGCCCGTCATGGTGGTCAGCGGACGCACTTCGATCCCAGGCGTCTTCATCGACAGCAGCAGGTAGGACAGGCCCTCGTGCTTCGGCTTGTCCTGCTCGGTCCGGCAGAGCAGGAACATCATGTCGGCATAGTGGGCCGAGGAAGTCCAGATCTTCTGGCCGTTGACCACGAAGTGGTCGCCATCCAGGTCGGCCCTGGTGCGGGCCGCGGCCAGGTCGCTGCCGGAGCCCGGCTCCGAATAGCCCTGGCACCAGATGGTCTCGCCGCGAATGGTCGTCTCAACCCACTGCTTTTTCTGGTCCTCGCGGCCGACTTCGAGCAATGTCGGCACCAGCATGCTGATGCCCTGGTTCATGATGCCGGGATGGAGTCCCGACTTGTTGAACTCGTCGGCGATAATCGCCGCCTCGACCACATCCGGTTCGGCGCCGTAGCCGCCGTACTCTTTGGGGATCGTACGGGCGAAATAGCCCCGCTCCAGCAGGAGCGCCTGCCAGTCCAACGTCTTCCGGTCGGGGCGCTTGCGGCCGCCCCCGGACTTGGGCGACAGGTGCCCTTCCTTGGCTGCGAACTCGCGCACTTCCTGCTGGAGTGCTTTGTGGCGGTCGGAGTATTCCAGATCCATTTCGCCCGTCCTTAAGTCTGAGAGTGCTTCATCCGGCAGCCGGCGGCTTCTTGCCGTCCGGTGGCCACGCTTCGACTCCGTCCTCCAGCGGAATTCTCAGGCTTTGCAGAAGTTCGGAGAACGTGCGCCAGTTACTGATGGCCAGCACCATCTCGATGCGCTCTTCCTGAGTCGCCAGATGCCTGCAGCATTCCGCCCAGGTGGCGTCGGAGATCCTGCCCTGTTCCAGCGTCTCGTCGGTGGCGGCAAGAACCGCCATTTGCGCCTCGGTCAGGGCGGAGGCATTGCGCCAGTCGCGGACGGCCAGCACCAGGTCCGGGTCGATGTTCATGTTCATACAGACCCGCCAATGCTGGGTCCATTCGTACACCGCACCGGTCCGCCAGCCGATCCGCATGATGATGAGCTCGCGCAGCGAGCCGTCGAGCTTGTTGGCCTTGTAGAGCAGGTTTGCGAGCAGGCTGCCGACCGAGGCCGCCATCACCGGGTGGTTAAGCATGGCCCGGAAGACGTTGAGCGGCGCCATGGACGAGGGCACCCCGTGATCCTTGCCGAGCTGGCGCGCGTCGTCTTCGCCGAGCAGCGGGATTCTTGCTTCGGGCTGTCTCATAGGGCCCTTTCCTCAAACCTGCGGGTTGTATGGTGGAGCGCCGTGGATCCACGAGGAAGAATACTCCAATCCTCATTGCCGTTCTACCTAGCGTTCGATAGATTTGGCCACAAAAGCCATTCCAGGAGAGCCTTCCGGGGCGGGCGAGGGACAGGAAATGTTGCCCAAGAAGACGATGGCGATGGTGCAGACCGGGGTCCGGCGGATCGAAGCCCGGGACATCCCGCTTCCTGATATAGACGAGGATTCCGCGCTGTTGCAGGTCGAGGCCTGTGGCATCTGCGGCAGTGACTGCGAACAGTACGAAGGGCATCTGCGCACGCCGATGCCGGTCATCCCGGGGCATGAGCCGCTGGGCCTGATCGCCAAGATCGGCGACAACGCGGCCCGGCGCTGGGCCGTGGACGTGGGCGACCGGGTTGTGGTGGAGACCATGATCTCGTGCCGCTTTTGCATGCCTTGCCGGATGGGCTCCTACCATCTCTGCAAGAACCGCCGGATCTACTCCTATATCCCGCTCGGAGACGGCCCGGGCCTGTGGGGCGCCTACGCCCAGCACATGTACCTGCACCCGAATTCTATGGTGCACAAGATCGACAAGAGCCTGCCGCCCGAGATCGCCGTGATGTTCAACCCGCTGGGCGCCGGCTACCGCTGGGCGGTCGAGGTGCCAAAGCTGCAGGTGGGCGACACGCTGGTAGTGCTGGGACCCGGCCAGCGGGGCCTCGCCAGCGTCATCGCTGCCCGCCAGGCGGGCGCGGGCGACATCATCGTCACTGGCCTGGAGAGCGACGGGGCCAAGCTGGAACTCGCCCGCAAGTTCGGCGCGACCCACACCATCGACGTGACCAACGAGAACGCCAAACAGCGGATCAAGGAGATCACTGACGGCAACGGTGCGGACGTGGTGGTGGACGTGACCCCTTATGCGGTGGAGCCGCCGGTGGAGGCCATCGACTATGTCCGTTTCGGCGGCACGGTGGTGCTTGCGGGGGTCAAGGGCTACAAGCCGCTCCCGAACTTCGTCTCTGACAAGCTGATCATGAAGGAGATCACTCTGAAGGGCGCCATCGGCGTCACCTCGACCGGATACAGGAGCGCGATCAATCTAATCGAAGCGCGTAAAGTACCGCTGGAACTGATGCACACCCACGACTTCAAGCTGGAGGAAGCGGCCCTTGCGATCGACACCTTGGCCGGCAAGGTCGACGGTTCCGCCTCGATCCACTCCTGCCTACTCCCGGAGCAGGCGACGAGATAGGACGTCTCCACAGCACGGAGATCCCGGGTTTTGGTGCGGATTCGGTTCACCCTCCCACAAGAGGAGACCCCGGTGGGCCGCGCCTGATTCACCGACGACTCGATGTGGAGCCTCGACATTTTATCCTCGGTCAGGCCGAGCCTGTACGAGTATTCACATCACAGACAATGCGCAGTCCCATACACAACCTTTCGGCATCATAGATCACGAGGCCCGACCACAAGCAGCGTGAAGGAAAGGCCAGGCTCATTTGCTTACCGTTGAGCGCGCTGAGGCGTGCTTCGTGGGGGCCAGAGGTCAAAACCGCACCGATAGGCTGAAGGCTCCGAAATCGTTGGGCTCTTCCTGGGTCTCGAACTCGCGCGTGCGAAGCACGTGGGTGTAACTGAGACGCACGTTCCGCCAAGTGAGCGCGATGCCGAACTGAAGGTCACCGACCAGCGGCTCCTTGTCCGCGCTGCGGCTGTCGCGGAAGGTGTTGCCGTCGAGGAAGATGTTGCGCGCGACCGCCCGCCCCTCGACGCCGGCGAACAGGTACCAGCCGAAGCCCTCCTGCGGCACAAAGAACCCCGAGCCCGGCAGGCCCGGCTGGATGCGCGGCGGTCCGTAGTCCAGCGGCAGGCGCTGGCCGAAGCGCAGCATGAGCCCGGCGTTGGCATAGGTGAAGACGTTGCCGAGGGCGCCGCCGGCGTGCGGCGTTGCATCGAAGCCGAAGCCGAAGCCGGAAACCGACTCCGAGACGAAGTCGCGCCAGCTGCGCTGGTAGGTCAGGACCAGCCCGGGCTCGTTCTCGAGCTGGGTATCCCAGCCCCGCGGCTCCTGCGCATCGGTAATCTCGTGGATGAGCTTCTGGGCCTGCTCG
Source organism: Constrictibacter sp. MBR-5 (assembly GCF_040549485.1). Taxonomy (NCBI): domain Bacteria; kingdom Pseudomonadati; phylum Pseudomonadota; class Alphaproteobacteria; order Rhodospirillales; family Allostellaceae; genus Constrictibacter; species Constrictibacter sp. MBR-5. The sequence continues at coordinate 17,929 of NZ_JBEPTK010000018.1, read as the reverse complement.
GCGAGCGAGGCCGGTCCGACGATGCCGAGCGTCAGCTCCAGCTGGTCGAGCCGCTGGCCGGTCTCGGCGATCAGCCCGATCGAGCCGTAGAGCCAGCCGGCATAAGGGCGGTCGTCGCGGGGCGGATCGCGCAGGGCGATGCCGTCCGGCGTGTACATGTTCTGGCCCACCGCATAGCTCGTCCGCACGGTGCCGCCGTCCGGAAACAAGGGGAACCAGCGGGCGGCGCGAAGCGCCCAGGCGGGCGTCCTGTTCGATCCGGACAGCCATGAGGCGCGTACGCCATTGGTGTAGTGCCGGTCGGTGTCTGAGAAGAGGTCGTTCTCGAAGACCAAGTTCAGGGTGCCGGCCTCCGGTTCCTCAGTTGCGCCCGAGGTTGCGGGCCATGCCAGGAGCGCCGCCGCAAGGGCGGCGGGAAGCCCGATCCGCCGGGCGGTGATAGCTCGCCGCAACCGCCGGCAACCGACCGGCGGTCGCGGCGAAAGGGGCGCAAGATCTTTGATCCAGGTCATGCCACAGTGCGGTGTGGGTGCATGTGTCTGAGTCGGTCAAGTTCAGAAAAGCGGAGCATGGCCATGGAACGCATCATGGTCGTGTCGAGTGCCCTTCGGCAAGACGACAAGCCGGATGGATCGAACGTCCGTCTCCATTGCCCGGCGCGCACAGCCATTCTGAAAGCGGGGGAGCCGTCATGGCCGACCGCCACCTGTCGGACTCGGAAAAGTGGAAAACACCTTCGAGAGCATCGAGTTTAACCTCGAAGGGAGAAAATGACGAAGGCGATCTACGGGACGATTGCACAGAAAGTTGTCCAGCTTGCGGGGACGCGTGATTTATGACGGGCCGGAAGTTGTGGCCGTACGACCGGTGGCGATGGCCATTTCTCATGGGGCTGGCTGAGGCGCATCCCTTCTATCACTTGCCGCCCCGTCGCCCCGCATCAGTTTGCGCTGTGGGACGCTGTGACCGTCGGCGCATCATCATCGCTGGAACGAGAGCGGCCAGGAAGATCACACCAACGATAAAGAAGCTGTCGCGGTATCCCAGCATGTTGCCCTGGGTGTAGATCACGCGGCCGAGATAGTTCATCGCCCCGGCTTGGCGTATGGCTTCCGGCACGCCGGCCTGCGCGAGCAAGCCGCTCGCATCGCGCAGCATATCGGCCGTCATGCTGTTGCCCGCATGCTGCGCCGCCGTAAAACTGTCCACGTAGAGCTGCGAGCGCCGTTCAAGGGCGATGGAAAGAAGGTTGACGCCAAACGCCCCGCCGAGTTGACGCACGAAGTTGATCGCGCCGGAGCCCTGGCCGAGCAGGGTCATCGGGAGCGCCTTGAGGGCGCCGGCGTTCAGGCTTGGCATGATGAAACCAAGCCCGATGCGGCCCAGCATGATCCACCAGGCAAACAGCCAGAAGGACGTATCGGTATCGACGCCGGTCATCAGAAACGATGACAGCGCGAAGACCGCCAGCCCGAACACGACCGTTGCATAGGCCGGCGTCTTGTCGGAGAGACGCCCAGCGATCGGGAAGACGACCGCCAGGATTAGGCCCGCCGGCATCAGCAGCAGGCCGGAGCGCGTCGGCGTATAGCCCTGGATCGTCTGCACGAACAGCGGAACCAGGAAGGTCGAACCGTAGATTCCCGCCCCGAAGATGAAGGCCACGACGGAGGCGCCCGCATAGACCCGGTTCATGAAGAGCTTGAGATTGAGTATGGGCGCGGGTGCGCGCAGCTCCCAGGCGATGAAGCTGATGCCCGAGACAAAGGCGATGGCGAAGTCGCGCAGGATCGGATCTGACATCCAGCCGTCACGTTGCCCGTTCGACAGGCCGTTGAGCAAGGTGACGAGGAAGACCGTCATCAACCCGAAACCGATCCAGTCGAATCGCCGCGGCGGTCCCGAAGTGGCCCGTCCCGGCATGAAAATCGCGGCAAGGAACAGGCCGATGAGGCAGAACGGCACGGCCATGAAAAAGACATACCGCCAACTGAAGCTATCGACCATGATGCCGCCCAGCGTAGGGCCGAGCGCCGGGGCCAGCACCACGCCGATGCCGTAGATGCCCATGGCCGAGCCGCGTTTTTCGGGCGGGAAGACCTGGAAGATTACCTGCATAGCGAGCGGCTGAAGGATGCCGGCCGCCCCGCCCTGGAGAACGCGGGCCAGGATCAGCACGCCTTCCGCAGGGGCCAGTCCGCCCATGACGGAGGCGACGATGAAGACCGTCACCGCCAGCATGAAGGTCGCGCGCTGGCCGAGCGTCTCGACCATCCAGGCGTTGAGCAGCATAGTTCCGGTCATTGCCGCAAGGAAGCCTGTGGACAGGAGCTGGGCTTTGTCCTGGCCCATGCCGAAGGCGCCCATGATGTCGGGCAGGGCTACATTGACGATCGTCGCGGTGAGGATGGTAGCGATCGTGCCCATCATGACTGTCGCCGTGACCAACCAGCGATAGGCGGGGCCGAAGCGGGCAAACAGGCCCTCGATGCTGTCCGGGCGGGGCGGGCTATTCACCGGTCCCGGCCTCCAGCTCCACCATCATGCCCGGCTTGAGTGCGCCGCCGACCTGTTGGACGGCGATGCGCACCGGCAGGCGTTGAGTGATCTTGGTGAAGTTGCCGCTCGGATTCGGGTTGGGCAGCAGCGCGAACTCGCTGGTCGCAGCCTGCCCCACGCGAGTGACGGTGCCCGGGAAGCGCTGCCCCGGCAGGGCGTCGACCGCGATCGTCACGGTCTTTCCGGGCCGGAAGAAGCGGATGTCGGTCTCCTTGACGTTCGCCTCGACGCGCACGCGTTCGGGATCATGCACCATCAGCAGGCGCTGGCCGGGCGTGACGTATTCGCCCTCGTCCACGAAGGTCTGGTCCACAACGCCGCCGAAGGGCATGATGATGGTGCGGTCTTGGAGATCGAGCGCCAGGCGCTGCCGTTGCGCGCGCAGCCGCTGTTCTTCCGGACCAAGTTCGGCCAACTGGCGTTGGAGCACCGTGAGCTCCTCGCGCGCGGCTTCCGCCTCGGCAAGGGCGGCGCGGGCGTTTTCGAGGTCCGCCTGGGCGCTCAACACCTGTTGCTTTGTCGTCTCCAGCGCCGTCCGCGTCTGGTCCAGGCGGGCGCGGGTGATGGCGCCGCTCGGCGCCAGCTTTTCGGCCCGGTCATTCTCCGTCTTCGCTAGATCGCGTTGCGCCGCCGCTGCTGCCAACGCGGCCGCCGCAGCCCTTACCGCTGCCTGTTTGGCGGTGATACGACTTTCGGTCTGACGGCCGGTGAGCACGATGCGGGCTCCGATCTGCTCGCGGCGGCGGGCCACTCCCGCAAGTTGCGCATCGAGTTCCTGAACGAGCAGGCGGCTTTCCCGGTCGTCGATCCGGACCAGTATCCGGCCTTTGCGAACGGAATCGCCTGCAATGACCTCAACGGCGGTGACCCAGCCGGGAACCCGGCTGCTCACGGCAACGATGTCGGCTGCAACGCGGGCATCCGTGACGAAGACGTGGGTGAACTGTTGCCACAGCCACCACCCACCGGCTCCGACGACGATTAGCGCCGCCAGGACCGCACCATACAGTCGCCATGGCCGGGCACGGCCACGAGGGGAAGATCCCTCTGACGCAGGCTCCATCTCCTTGTCGAGGGCTGTGCGCAGATCGATTTCTGGATCGTGGCTCTGGCGCTCCAGACGGTTCACACGCTGGTCCATCGTTCAACTGTCCGTCGGTGCGTAAGCTGCACCGTGGCTTCCGCTCCACCCAGCTTGCCGGCGATCTTCTCGAAGACCTTCAGACAGGTCGCCACCTCGGCATGGGATATGTCGGAGAGGATTTCAGCACGAACTGCCGCTACGGTCGCTTCGATGCGTCGCAGAACGGGAGCGGCCTGCGGGCGCAGGTGGACCGATTTGGTGCGGCGGTCGGTAGCTTCTGTCCGGCGTTCGATCAGCCCCTCGGCTTCAAGCCGGTCCAGCGTGCGTACCAGGGTCGGCCCCCGCACCCCAACCGCCTCAGCCAATTCGCGCTGCGTTGCCGCTCCGGCCAGCCGAGAAAGATGCAAAAGCGTCAACCAGCGGGATTCGTTGAGGCCGAAGGCGGCCAGCCGTCGGTCGATCTCGGCGCGCCACAGCCGGGCGACCAGTCCGAGGTGGAGGCCGAAGCGCTCCTGATCGTTGAGAGCCAGTTGCATTTCATTGCCTGAACGGTTCCCTTTCGGAAACCAATAGGTGGCTATCTATCGAATATCCAGAAGAAAGCGCTGCGGCGACCCCGCAGGTCCGCTTTTGTCATCCTTCAAGCCTGCCGCGTAACGGCAACAACAGCGCGAGCGGGCCCGGTCCGCGAAGCGAGGGACCGGCGCGACGCGGACGGCTTCTAGGTTGGCTCCAAACCCAATCATCGTCTTGAACCGGCGTCGCGAGCATGATCCATGCTTCTCCCGAAGGGGGGGATGGCGATGTCGGGAGCGTTGTTGTGGTTGTCGGACGAGGCGTGGGCGGCGATCGAGCCGCATCTGCCGAAGAACCAGCCCGGCGCGCCGGGTCGACGAGCGCCGGGTGATCTCCGGCATCATGCACATACTGAAGTGCGGCAGACGCTGCCAGGACGTACCGGCGGCCTACGGCCAGGCGACGATCGTCTACATCAGGTGGAAGCTGCGGCGTGTTCCAGCGCCTGCTGGCGGCGCTGGCGGAGCAGAGTCCGATCGACGAGATCGGCTACCTGGACAGCACCTACCTGAAGGCGCACCGCTCGGCGCATTGGGAAAGGGCGGACGAAGGCCCCGGCGATCGGCGTCTCGCGCGGCGGCCGGACGACCAAGATCCACGCGATCCGCGGCATCCTCGGGCTGCCCGTCGCACTCCGGCTGACACCCGGCAACACCTCCGACATCAAGGCTGGCTGGCGAACTGATCGAGGACGCGACCCGCTTCAAGCGTCTGGTCGCTGATTGTGGCTACGACGCGAACCACTTCCGCACCACCCTCACTCAGAGAGGCCGGGACAAAGCCGGTCATTCCTGGCCGCATCAACAGTGAGCGGCCAATCCGACACGATCCGCGCCGATACCGGGACCGCTGGCGCATCGAGGCCCTGTTCTGCAGACTGAAGGACTTCCGGCGCATAGCGACACAATGCGACAAGCTCGCGACGAACTTCCTCTCGCCGTCGCACTCGCCGCAGCCGTCGCATTCTGGCTATGAATGAGTGTGGCCCCAGCGCCTCGCGCCCCTGCGCGGCGAGGCGGTCGCCGACGGTGCCGATGTCGCCCTCATAGGGGCTGCGCCAGTACCGTCGACGATTGTGGCGCCGAGCACCACCAGATCGTATTCCCGCGCCATCGCTTTCCCGATCTTGCGGTTGTTTGTCCAGAGATGATGGGGATCGATGACTTGGCGTCAACCCCGCCTCAGCCCGACCTGCTAGGACTGTTCGGTTGTGTCGGCATCGGAGGGCACGCTGCGCTCGCGCAACGCGAACGGCATCACGCAGTTAACGCCGGAAGGGAAGTCTGTCCGGATGGACTTCGTCATGGCTATGCGGGCTGACTGTGCGATGAGCAGAGGAGTGGGTGCTGGCGACCTGTTACAGTCGGTAGACGCTGCGGCGCCGATTAGATCGCTGCACAAGGTCGACCAACCGCGCGAGGTGGTTCCAGCAGCGCCGCCTGCGTATCCGGGCGCGGCCATGTCGGGGATACGTTACCGCTCGAACAGCCCGTCGCGGACGGTCGGCTCTACCCTATCGCAGGATCACTGTTCGATAAAATGTTGACCAAAATCAACATCTCCGCCTGCCGCTCAGGGTAGGTTTAGGGACTGCTTGGCACCGCGCCAACGTGGCTTCAGCCCTCGCGGTGGCATCGACGCTGCGGGCGGCGGACAATGAGCGCCGTAGGTCCTTCAGCGCGCGGTCAGCCGCGACCCGTGCGCGATCTCGCCCGGTGGCCGCACCTTCGCCGAAAACTGCATATCCTCCACCATGCAGCACCCCTCTGACATCGCCGACGTCGAGCCCGATGAGGCCGCGGTGGGAGACCGGCTTCGATATCGCATCGACCGCGCTTGTGACGGAGGCAAGTGCAGGATCGAAGACCGGGGGAGGGGGCGCCGCTCCAAGCCGGCCGTAGGGGAACCTAGCAGTGCGACCGTGGATGCGCCGCCAAGAACGAATGAGCGCCTTGTGATCCGCATTGGGGCCTTCTCGGTTGCGGGAGAAGTCATCATCGCCAGAAAGCCGCTTATGTCGACCGCACTGGCATAATCACGAGGCGTCCCGAGACGTTATCCGGGCGACGCCATCCTTCCTTATTGAGCCACCGCGTCGGCAGATGCGCCGACGCCGGGGCCGTCGTCCCGCCGATTAATGTCCATGCAACCTGTAGCCGCTAGGGTGCCGAATAGGACGCGAACCCGCGCCAGGCTCGGTAGCCGGGTAGACGACGTCCTCTTGGAAATCTGAGATGGCCCGCGAACTCGCTTCGGAATACGAGCTGATCCTCCGATTGCCGCTGCCGGCGCTGGTTGTCGATGATCAGGGTCTGATCGTCAGCGCCAACGTCGCCGCTGCGGCATGTTTCGCCTGTGAGGTTGAGAGCCTGTCAGGAAGTTCGCTGCGGCTCATGGCACTGGAGCCGCTGCGGCTCGACGAGCTTCTCGAAACGCGTAGGACAGCCGAACTGGCGTTCCATGCGGGAGGCGGGAAGACGTGCTGGCTTGAGCTTTCCGTTGTGCGCGACCTGCCGACGGCGACGAGCCTTCTGATCGGCGTTGATCAGACGGAACGACGAGCGGCTCAGGATGCGCTGATCGAGGAGCGAGATCGCTACCTCGACATGATGAGCGCGGTCTCCGACGTGTTCCACGAACTGCACGGCGCACCGGAAGGTCAGATCAGGATCTTCGTGCCGAAGCGTGAGAACGGCACAGTGACGCTGACCGAATTTCAGACCGAATGGCCGGGGGCGGCAACCGACCGAACATACGACCCCGAGGGCTTCGAAGCATGGATGGACACCCTCGCAGCGCATCGTCCTTATCGCAACTATGTCCATCGCATCCACCTGAAGGATGGTCGGGCGCGCTATCTGCGCGCAAGCGGTGTTCCCTACTACAAGGATGGCGTCTTTCAGGGCTATCGCGGCGTCAGCGTTGATGTCACGGCGCAAATCGCGGCCGAAGGTGCGCTCCAGGAGAGCACAAATCAGCTGCGGCGAAGCAGGCATCACCTGGAGCGGGCTCAACAGGTCGCGGCGATCGGCAGTTGCGAGCGCGACCTGGTGACGGGCCGGGAGGAATGGTCAGCGGAGTTCTATCGGATCGTGGGGCTGGATCCACATACGTTCGCACCCGACATCTACAAAGTCATCGAGATGGTTCATCCAGATGACCGGGCGCTGGCGCGCAGGGCTATCTCGATCGCGGAGGAGGGACGGCGCCCCCGACCGGTCGAGTTCCGGCTGTTGCGTCCGGACGGGAAGATCCGCCGGATCTTCTGCGACATGGACGTCGAGGTCGGCGTCGCGGGTCAGGCTCTGCGCATTCACGTGATCTTGAGGGACGTGACGGAGCTGCGGGCGGCAGAGCAGATCACGCGCGATCAGAAGGATGCTGCCGAGCGTGCGAACGAAGCCAAGTCCCAATTCCTGGCGAATATGAGCCATGAGATCCGCACGCCAATGAACGGCATCCTCGGAATGAACGGGCTCCTCTTGAAGACGGAGTTGTCGGATAATCAGCGCGAGTTCGCTACAGCGGTGAACGACAGCGCAGAGGCGCTGCTCTCCCTCATTGACGATATTCTCGATGTTTCCAAGTTGGAGGCCGGGAGGTTCGAACTTGAGGTTCTGGACTTCGATTTGGCTGACGCCGTGGAGGGCGCGGTGAACTTGCTTGGCTCAAAGGCCCATGAGAAGGGGATCGATCTCACTGTTTACGTCGAGCCATCGGCACACGGCTGCTTTCGTGGCGACGCGCTCCGGGTGCGCCAGGTGCTGCTCAATCTCGCTGGAAATGCCGTAAAATTCACCGAGAGCGGTGGCGTAGCCGTTGAAGTCGCCGCACGGGAGCTGGTCGATGGATCGGCGCTGATCCGCTTCGACGTGATCGACACCGGCGTCGGGATAGAGGAGGACGTGCGCAACAGCCTGTTCCAGAACTTCGTTCAGGGTGTACAGAGAGGGTATTCCACTGACAGTGCCGCATCCGTAGGCAGGATCAGGCGGCCGCCGTTTGGGTGTCGTTCGGTGCGTCTGTCCTGGGCTCCTCCTTTTTCGCTTTCGACAGGTTGATGCCCGCCCTGAAGGCCTGCAACGGTGTTCGTCCCTTCATGCCGCGGCCCTGGTGCGGACGGTTCTCGTTGTAAGACTTCAGGTATGCGTCGAGCGACGTCTGCATCTCCTCGATCGTCTCGAACCATGTGCGGCGGCCTTCGACGCGGAAGTGCTCGTCGAGCAGGGTACGGTGCAGGCGCTCGACGATGCCGTTGGTCTGCGGACGCCTCACCTGGGTGCGGCGGTGCTCGATGCCTTCGAGTTGCAGGAACAGCTCGTAGGGATGCTGGTCGTCTCGCCCGCAGAACTCCCTCCCGTTATCCGACAGTACCGCCTCCACCTCGACCTTATGGGCTTCGAAGGTCGGCAGGACGTCGTTGTTCAGCAGCTGTACGGCGGTGACCGGAAGCTTGTTGGGATAGAGCCTGGCCCAGGCGTAGCGGCTGTGGCAGTCGATGGCCGTCTGCAGGTAGACCTTGCCCACGCCCTTCAGGGTGCCGACGAAGAAGGTGTCGACGGCGATCAGGGCACCGGTGTGCGGCGCTTCGATGTGGCGCTCGCGGAACTCCGGGTTGAACCGCTCCAGCAGGCGGATCTGCTCGTCGGACAGGGTCAGCCGGCGTTCCGCCGTGGTCTTCTCCAGGCGCAGCAGGCGCTCGTGCTTGGTCAGCAGGCCGTGGCGCTGCCAGACCCCGCGCACGCCGCCGGAGGAGACCTGGACGCCCTGCAGCATCAGCTGCTGGGCAACCCGCAGCGGCCCGTGGCAGGGATGTTCCAGGGCGTGGTCGAGGACGGCCTTCTCGATCTCGGCCGATACCCGGTTGGGATGCGGCCCTCGGGCGCCGGGCATACGGTCGATCAGACCGTCGGCGCCGTAAGTCTGGAAGTTGCGACGGATCTCGTAGAACTGCTGTCGGCTGTAGCCCATCACCTTGCAGGCTTTGGAGACGTTGCCGAGGTCGGTGGCCAGTTCCAACAGCGACAGTTTGCGCCGTGCTACCTTCTCCTTCGTGGTCATGTCGCTCTCCGATCGGGACGGATTGATGTTCAGCGACACCATCCTAATCCCGCCTCGAAGCGGCATGGCCACACCCGCCCCCGCGGGGGCGGGTGTGGCCGCATGTGTCAGGCGATTACCGTCTCAGCACATTCAGGGCGACAGTTCGGTGACGCGCCGCTACGGCGGCACCGGTCTCGGCCTTTCCATCAGCAGGCAACTGGTCGAGCTGATGGGTGGGAGCATCGGGGTGGACAGCCATCCCGGAATGGGTAGCCGGTTCTGGTTCGAGATTCCGCTGCCGGCGGTGGCCGGCGGCGTGGGCAGCCAGCGACGTTCTCCCGAGGCGCTGCGGGGGCTTCGAGCACTGATCGTCGACGACATCGAGATGAACCGGCGCATCCTGACCCGTCAGCTCGCAGGGTTCGGGATGATGCCGACGGCGGTAGGGGATGGGCTGGAAGCGATCGACGCGCTGGAACGGGCCGGCGCAGAGGGGCGGCCGTTCGATCTGGCGGTGATCGACCAGATGATGCCCGACATGCCGGGGGATGACCTTGCTCGTCGGATACGAGGCATAACCGGCATCGCCCGGACAAAGCTGCTGATCTCCTCCTCGGCCGGCTCGATGGGCGTTCCGTCAGAAATGCACGGCGTAGTGGACGCCATGCTTGCGAAACCTGTTCGAGAGCAGACACTGCTCGATACCCTCGTGCGGCTCGTCGACTTGGCACCACCGGCAGCGGCGCGACCGCAAAAGGCTCAAGGACATGCTCCGGTGCCACCGCCGAAGGCGTCCCGGCGGCCGCTCCGAATTCTCCTGGCCGAGGACAATGAGATCAACCAGAAGGTCGTCATGGCCTTCTTGGGAACGAGCGACTACCTGGTCGACATCGTCGAGAACGGCGAACAGGCCGTCGAGGCTGCGCTTAGAGCCGACTATGATGTCGTGCTGATGGATCTGCAGATGCCCGTTCTCAACGGGGCTGACGCAACCAAGTGCATCCGCGAGTTACCGGCGCCCCGCAACGCCGTGCATGTGATCGCGCTGACAGCACATGCCATGAAGGGGGTTCGGGAGGATTGCCTGGCAGCCGGCATGAACGATTACATCTCCAAGCCGATCCACGCTGCTACGCTCATTCAGAAGTTAGCGGCAATCGAAAAAGCTCGGGTCGTAACGCATTCGCTTAGCCACCAGCGGGGGAGCGACGGGCAAATCGGCTGAGCGATCGTTTATGAGCAGGCGCTGACCGCTCACTGTGCCGATCTGCTTGGGCTTAATACCAACGTTTTCGCGAAACATGACGATGCGATCAGGGTGAACCAACAGCTCTGTTTGGTCCTCGCCGAACGCGGAAGCGATCGAGCCACTCAGGGATTACCCGTGTTGGACGAGGAGATCGCGCGCCCTGACAGGTTTGTTCAGGCTGTCCGAGATCGATCGCCAGATCCCGGGCATCCCGGTGCTGCCGACATGGCATTGAAGCCTGCCACCGCGACTCATACCTCGGAGATGCTCATCTCCGCGCCACGTCCGGTTCTCCGATGATGCGGCCACCTGAACGAAGGAACTACTCCTCGACCGTCCGGTTAAGAGATCGAGCGTGAGCTGGGTCAGGAAGCCCTGGCGGATCGTGAAGCGTCCGGAGCGAGGCCGCCGAGATGCTGATCCTGATTGTGGAGGACGACCCCCTCATCGCGCTGGACCTGGAGACGATCCTGATCGACGGAGGGCACTTTGTGCAGGGACCGGTATCGAGCATGGAGCGCGCGATCAGATCGATGGAGCAACTAGATGCACCCGACTTGGCCCTCGTCGATATAAACCTCATCGGTGGCGGAACAGGGCTCGACGTCGCCCGCGAACTGAAGGCGAGGTGGAACGTCCATTCGCTTTTCGTCACGGCGCAGAAACATGAAGCCCGAGCCAACCAAGACGCCGCCTTGGGTTATTTGGCGAAGCCGTTCACCCCGTCGAACATCCTTACGGGTGTCCGATTATGTCAGAAGCTGTTGTGTGGGCGGCAAATCCCGCTATCGTCGATACCCTCCGGCTTGGAGCTATTCCGCTTGCACCTGTGATAGCGGACGCACGATGCCGTCCGGCATCTCCGCGATCCGGGCACGCGGCGACTTCGGCGGCCTCTGACTCAGCCGGTGAGGAACGTTAGGATTTTAGCCGTATCCCGCGTATGATGCGGGTGTCGCAGCGATGGGAGGTCGATGATCGCCGGCACCGAACTGCTGCAAGCTCTTCCCGTCGCCGTTTATACGACCGACGCCGAGGGAAACATCACGTTCTACAATGAAGCCGCCGCAGAGCTATGGGGTTATCGGCCGGCGCTCGGGGACCGTCAGTGGTGTGGCTCGTGGCGGCTTTACACGGCTGCCGGGGAGCCGCTGCCGCACGATCAATGTCCCATGGCGGTTACGCTGAGAGAGGGGCGTGCCGTCCGTGGAGCGGAGGCCATCGCAGAGAGGCCGGACGGCACGCGCGTGCCCTTTACGCCTTACCCGACACTGTTGAGGGATGCGTCAGGGCAAATCACCGGCGCCATCAACTTACTGGTGGACGACACGGAGCGCAAGCACACCGAGATTGAGATGGCTCGGCTGGCAGCGATCGTCGAATCGTCTGACGACGTGATCGTCAGCAAGACGTTGGATGGTCGGGTCACCTCCTGGAATGCTGCCGCAGAGCGTCTCTTCGGCTACGAATCGCATGAAATCACCGGTGAACCGATCACCCGCATCATCCCGCCGGAGTTGCAGCAGGAAGAGGCGGCGATCCTTGCGAAGCTGCAGCGCGGTGAACGCATCGATCATTTCGATACGGTCCGCATGACCAAGGACGGGCGCCGAATCCACATCTCGCTAACGGTGTCGCCGCTGCGAAACAGGGCGGGCACCATCGTCGGCGCATCCAAGGTGGCGCGGGACGTCACGGAGCGTAAGCGGAACGAGGAATTGCAGCGGCTCCTGTTCGACGAACTGAACCACCGGGTCAAGAACACTCTGGCGATCGTGCAGGCGATCGCGCAGCAATCGTTGCGCCGGGCGACCGATATGGGTGACTTCGTGCAAGGGTTTGGCGGGCGCATACAGGCGCTGGCACGTGCGCACGATCTCCTCGTAGATCGCAAGATGACAGGTGCGGATTTGAACGACATGGTGCGCGACCAAGTCATGCTCGGTCCCGCCGACGACGCACGCATCTTCTGCTCCGGCCCCGCCTTGACGCTCGATCCGCAGGCTTCGGTGCAACTCGCGCTCGTCTTGCACGAACTCGCGACCAACGCCCGCAAACATGGGGCGCTGGCTGTGGACACTGGCCGCGTGTCGGTCGAATGGCGAATAGAGCAGCGCGAGGCACGGGAACTGCTACTGGAATGGAAGGAGACGGGCGTTGGGGCGGTAAGCGCGCCCCTTCACCATGGCTTCGGCACGCTGCTCATCGAGCGGTCGCTGGAAGCCGCAGGAGGTGACGCGGCGATCTGCTATGGCGGCGATGGCATCACCTGCTCGTTGCGGCTGCCCCTGGAAGATAAGGATAATCCGGCTCTACCGCCTGGAGAGGGGAACAGGAGGGTTCGCGATCTGCTGGGGCAACCAAAGCAGCAAGCTGATGAATTTGCACAGCTAGCCGGGCTCAGGGTGCTGGTGGTGGAAGATGAACCACTCATAGCGTTGGCAATCGAAGAAGACCTACTCTCCGCAGGCTGCACCGTCGTCGGCCCGGCAGGAACGCCGTCGCACGCGCGGCGGCTGATCGAGAACAGCGATTTCGACGCCGCTCTCGTTGATACCAACCTAGGTGGACGCACCGTACACCAACTTCTGACGGCGCTCACCAGCAAGGGAAAGCCATTCGCTTTGGGCAGTGGCTATGGCCGGGAAGGACTACCGGATGCGTTCAAAGACGCACCTGCGCTGGTGAAGCCGTTCGGCCGCGACCGGCTACTGGCAGTGATCAAGTCGCTTCGCGACGCAGGATCGCGGCCAGGGGAAGGTGCACCATCGTGGCCGCACGATCAGGGAAGGGCCGGCAACCCTAAGAAGGCCACTTGAACGTCTGAGACCGACCTGATCGGGAGAAGCCTCTATCCCAGAGGGCTGAGCCACAGTGCCTGGTGCCAAGTATCGTTGCATCTGATGCACCTTCGTCTATCATTCCGCGATGGTCATTTTGTTGGTGGAAGACGATCCGCTCATCGCGATGAGCCTGGAAGCCACGGTCTTTGATGCTGGACATATCGTTCGGGGGCCAGCTTCCACGGCGGCGCGTGCGCTTGAAATGGTTGATCAAGGCCAGTTGCCCGATCTCGGCCTGGTCGACATCAATCTGCGAGATGGAAATGGCGCCGGCGTCGGCCTCGCTCGCGAGCTACTATCCCGCTGGTGCATCCCCTCATTTTTCGTCAGCGCGCAGAACCGCGAAGCGCGTGCGAACCGGGACGCTGCTCTCGGGCTGATCACCAAGCCCTACAGCCCGAAGACCATCCTGAAGAGCATCGATCTCGCACAGCAGCTAATGCAGGGGATGCGGATTGATCTGTCTACGGTGCCGCCTGGGATCGAGATGTTCAGCGGTAAATCCTCAGGCGGCTCTCATGCCTAATCTCGCCGGCATGTCGCGTCGTAGAACCCGCTGAGCCGACCGGATACCGGGAAAAGCGACCCTCAAGGACAACTACTTCAGAAGGAATTCCGCCACGAACTCTGCACCATCCGGGTGAAGCGTAAGCTGGCAAGTGCCCTGCAGGGAATGACGGAAGACGCTGTCCAGCAGGCGCGACCCGTAGCCTGTGCGAGCGGGGTGCGGGTCGATCTCTACGCCGTGCTCCCGCCACTGAAACATCATAGTCGTGTCCCGGCCTTCAACGCGAGCCTGCCATACGATCCGCACCATCCCGTCAGGCGACGCCAATGCACCATACTTCACAGCATTGGTCGTGAGTTCATGAACGGCCATGGCGAAGGACTGCAGTGCCTCCGGGAGCAGCGCCACATCGGGGCCGGCCAAGCTGAAGTTCGTTCCCTCGATCCCTCCCTGAGCGATCAACTCCATCCGCAAAATCTCCGCCAGCCCGACAGGGCGGGTCGGCGCCCGCACCAGCAGTTCCTGCGTCCGGGCGAGGCCAGCGAGACGCGAGTTAAAGGCGGATTCGAAGTCGCCGAGGTATTCGCTGTCGCGCAGAGTCTGATTCGCGAGCGCGCTGACGCTGTTCAGCAGGTTGCTGATGCGATGATGCAGTTCTCCCATGAGCGTCCGCTGTCGCTCTTCCATTTGCCGCTGATCTGTGACGTCGCGGATGGCGAGCACGATCAAATCAAGGTGGTCGAGCCTGCGCCCATTCAAGACCATCACGCGGCGCCCAATGACCTCGAAATCGTGCTCAATGTAGACGTCGTCGAACCTGTTATCGTCCGGGAGAACGACTTCCAAAAGTTCTCGGAGGCGCGGGACATTCCACTGACCGTTCCCGATCTCGTAGACCAAGCGCCCCTTCGTGTCGGAGGCGGACACATGGAAGGTGTCGTAGAATGGCTGGTTCGCCCTCACGACCCGCAAGTCCCAGTCCAGCACCAGGAGCGCCTCCCGTACGCTGTCGATCAGCTTCGTTTCGAACTCAAGGTGGCCTTCAAGTTCGAGCCGGGCCTGCTCGACCTCGGTGTGATCGGAGACGACAAGAAGGATCAGGTCGGGTCGCCCTCCCACGCCTGGTATCCGCTTCGCGTTGAGGATCATGACCCGCTTGCCAATATGCGGGAAATCTTGCTCGATCCGATAGCCTCTCACCGTCGAGCGCTGCGGCAGAACCTGCTCCAGAAGCTGGCGAAGCTGCGGAACGTTCCACTGGCCGTTGCCAACCTCGTAGAGGAAGCAGCCGCGAACGTCCTCCATGCTGACCTTGAACAGGTCGCAGAACGCGCTGTTGGCCTCCTCGATCTTGAGATCGGCGCGGAGGATCAAGAGTGGCTGATCGATCGTCTGGACGATCGCTTCGGCGAGGTTATCCGACCCGAAGGCGGCAATGTGGGTCATCGGCACCCTTGTTCTTCAGCCCATCCTTCCCAGACGGGACTAGGTGCCACGACTGTCGAGGAGGCGACACTGACCACCAGCATAGATCAAGCATGCTCTCGTAGGCCGTCGGTTGCATGCCTACTCTGCACTCATTAGGCACCAACTTCCATCGTCAGAGCCCTGAACCTTCGGTGAGTTGGCCGATCAGCCGTAAGGTCGCGAGTGTAGCCGGCAGTGACGGGTGCTGAAAGGTCGCTCAGCGCAGAACACGTAGCGGGAGGTCGAGTACAGCCTGATGGCTTCTCCTGGTAGGAGCGACGAAGACCCGAGCCCGGTCACTGCTGCTACACAGGGGCGATTTCGTTCGATTCCACTCATTGATCGCCGTCATCGCCGCATAAGGCCGGCGGCGCCGAGGCCGATCCAACCTGCGACGAGCAGTAAGCCACCAGCCGGTGCCGACAGAGGGAACAGAGGCACGCCCTCAGCGGCGGTGGCGCAGAGCGTGCCACAGAAGAGGAGGATGCCGAGCAGGAAGCAGCCGCCGGCAACTCCGACGACACCGTCAGGCACCCACGGATCATCGGATAGCCAGGCGACACCGACGAGTGCGAGGGCGTGCCACATCTGATACTGCACTGCCGTGCCCACGAGATCGGCGGCGACCGGCGGTTCAACAGCCCAATAGTTGCCCACGCGCCAACGCCGACGGCGCAGAGACCGTTCAGCGCAGCGCAGACGATCCAGAGGCGCATCATGGTCCACCAGCCTCTCCGTGAGCATCGGCCTGCAGAGCACGACCTCTCGCGGACCCTATTGCGTAGCATACGCGCGGGTTGGGAGGTTCTCGACCAGGTTCATCTTAGGTGCAGTCGTACTGCCTCGCTATCGCTTGACGAAAATGAGAACTGGGATAGACGTCCTACCAGTCAGGAACGACATGGAGGGCAAGATGCCGATCAAGCTGAAGTTCGCGGAAGTCTCCCGCGCGACGTCGACGACTGCGCGCCTGCGCAGCCCCCGCGACGTCATCGTCGGTGCGCTGAACGAACAGATCGCATTGGCGCAGGCGACGTCGCGCGGTGAAAGCTACACGGTCGAACGGCAGGTCTACCAGAAGGGCGAGAGGGGCAAGGTCACCAAGGCCGTCACGCCGCGTCCGTGGTGGTTCGAGTCCGACGGGAAGCTGTTTGCGGAACTCCGCTTCGGCAACGGACCGGTCGATCTATCCGGCAAGGGCCTGACCGCTTTCGAAGCCGGGGCTACCCTCACAGACGTGGTCGCCATCTTCGAGAAGCTGCGCGATGCCGTCGGCGCTGGCGAGTTCGACGCGCAGATCGCCCAGGCACGCGAGAAGGCGAGCCGCAAGGCGGCTGCCTGACCACGACTTCAGCCTGCCCCCTCCCGGCGTGCGAATACTTGGCGCGGAAGCGGGGCAGGGCGGTCGTGCACACTTCCTGCACAGCCAGAAATCGGCCTGTAAGTCATTGATTAAGAGAGACAAAATCCTCGCCCCTTACCTTGCCAACGTGAGGGTCGAGGGTTCGAATCCCTTCTCCCGCTCCAAGATTTCGGAGCAATATCAAGGCGCTAGCCCTGCCGGGCCAGCGCCTTTCGCGTTTCCGCGCACGGCCCGAAAATCTCCGATTCAGCTATCTCAAAGGCTTAGAGTCGTCGAGTTTCAGCACAAATCTAGCACAACACGGCTCGCTCTTCGAATAATGACGGGCTGCGGTGGCTTCGAGTATCATGCTCAAATCGCTCTATGCACTGAGTATGGTGATCATGGATAAACATGTAATTTTCGAAGGGCTGAAGCTGTACAAACGCGCGGACATGATGGGCGCGACGTTCTACTGCGATTTCACGTACGGTGGACGTCAATTACGTCGATCGATGCGTACCACTCTTCTACCGGTCGCTATTCAGCGTGCAGTCGACCTGTACAACCGCTTCCAGGCAGGTGAGGGGGACCGCGCTGCAGAAAGGGTAGTGCGGAAGCCTTCGTTCGCCACCGCTGCCAAAAGCTTCCTGCAGTCGGTGGAGTCGCACTCGGACTACGCGAACAAGGAGACGGTGGTACGGCGATTCTTCGTCCCCTTCTTCGGCGAGGAACTCGGCCGGACGATCGATGCGGTCACTCAGGCCGATATCGCCGCCTACCTGGAATGGCGACGGACCTACCATAGTCGCCCTCGGCAGTCCGAGCAGGTAGCCTACGATCGCAACGGTAAGCGCATCCTCGCAAAGCGGCAGACCTACGGGGAACCAACCGGGAAAACGCTGAACCGGGAGAACATCGCTCTGCGGCAGTTGCTGGATCATGCCGCGACAAAGGGTTGGCTGAAGAAGGCCGATGCGCCGACCGTACCGGCGATGAAGCAGAAGAAGAACCGTAGGCGGGCCTTCTCGCCGTCTGACTACGACAGGGCGTGTCGGGTGGCACAGGAACGCATCGAAGCCGTTGCTGACGCCCGGCAGCGGCATCAGCGCACGGTGTTGCTGGATTTCCTCATCGTCGTGCGATTCACGGGCCTGCGTCCCCACGAAGCCTACGGTCTCACCTGGGCCGACGTTCATATGGAAGATCGCTTCCTGCACGTCGCTGGAGGAAAGACCGGCGAACGTGACGTCGCGCT